>JAPKCW010000015.1:0-20554 GCA_028822815.1 Nitrospinaceae bacterium
GTTCATCGCGGTTTTCCTGAAAACCCTGCATACGATCCTGACGGTTTTCCTGGCGGGTGTCTCTTCGCTCCTGAAAGTTTTCCTGGCGTTCATCGCGGTTTTCCTGAAAACCCTGCATACGATCCTGACGGTTTTCCTGGCGTTCATCGCGACGTTCCTGCCTTTGCTGTTGCATTTCTTCGCGTCGCTGCTGCATTTCTTCGCGCCGCTGCTGATTTTCTTCCTGTCTTTGCTGTCGCCTTTCCTGAAACTCCTCACGACGATTCTGCAGTCCTTCATCTTCACTGGAAGACTGGCTCCAACCGTTGATGGGATTCAATGCAAAAACCAGGAAAAACCCCAGCCCCATTACCATCCGCTTAAAAGCTTTCATAACTCCTCCGTCGTTATTTCAAAGAAGAAACCCAACCCCTTATCTAAAACCACTTGGCAAAAAAGACCGCGCTTTTGGCGTAGTCTCTTAACCTCTCTAAAAACTATTTTTGGCAACATTCAACCCCTCTGTCTCGCTTGACGGGGGGATGTGGTCGTTAGTTAACATCACGCCGAGTAGCGGCGGAGGAAGTTTTGTTGAGTTCTTTCAAAACCGATTCGGCTTCTGCCTCCACTTCTTCGCGTTTCCTCCACTCCCAGACTTTCAAATGGGAGCCCATATAATATGAATGGTCCAAAAGAGATTCCCCATCCATCAAGCCCCACTTTCCATCCTCCACCTCAGTCAGCGCTTCATAAATGGGGTTTTCCACCGAAGTAAAAAAAAGCTCCGTGTCCTCGGGACTGATGGGTTTTCCCAGCAGGACTTTTATGGATGAATCATCCATTTCATAATCGTCTTTAATGTTATTCAGAGCCTCTTCCCTGGAACTGCCCTCTTTCATTTTATTTTCAATCTCATCCTCAATCGCTTTGTTTCGCTTGGCGAAGGGATAATGCGTGTAGCCCAGATCTCGACCAATATGAAAATCCAAATCCGGAAAATATAAATAGGCCCAGTCATCAAAATCGATCTGAATGCCCCCAGAAATGCCATATTCTTTTGCCTTTTCAGGGGATTCCAGAACCAACTGATTGTGGATTTTCACAAACCGTTTCATGCTGTCATAAACCAACGCATGAAAATAGGCATTCATGCGGTACCAGTTATTGGAAGAGTTATGACCATTAACTAGTTTTCTGAGCAGGAGCATGATCGTTGCCGCATCGGCAAACCGGTGGGAATTGGGGAAAGCGCTCTTGAGATAATCACTCAGCTTTTTCTCATCTCCTTCCAACTTTTGCGTATTGAGTTGCAAATGGTTCTTCGCGTAATCCAGCGCATGATAAACCAACCGCTCGTGGTTCAGTTTGCGCTGGTACTCCATATACTGTTTCAACTCGTCGTTTTCAGACTCTTTCACGGTTGTGGGCTGACCTTGGGTAATATCTTTGGCAAAGGCTAACATTTCTCTCTCTTTAAAATTTGGTTTGAAAAATTTCAGGGGATCTCTATTTTTGCAGTAGTTTTCTCTACGGCAACTCGCAGGCCCTTATTTTAAGGGCTGCTCATGGCTAAAAGCAATTATTAGAGATGCCCTTCATTTTGACGTTTTAGGAGACTGATTTCAAGGTATTTTAATTTGCCAGCACTATTTGTCCTTTCTTACTGAAGCTATTGCCTCAGCCAGTATAATTGACAAGACTTGAGCAGTCTGATAGCGTAACGTAATTATTATAATGTTTCATTTTCTGGTGATATAGAGCATGCCCTGGGACGATTTACACGAGCCGAAAGGCCCCGAAGACCGATTTAAAGGAAGTGGCGGACAAGGGGGCGGAGGCCCGCTAAAACCACCTTTTGATATTCCACAAATTAAAATTCCGCAGTTCAAACCCTCCATGGTGTTATGGATTATCCTTGGCTTGCTTGTGGTATGGATTGTGCCGGGAACCTTTTATTTTGTCGAACCGGATGAAGAAGGTGTAGTCACCCGATTCGGGAAATTTCACCGTACCGCTTCACCGGGTTTGCATTTCAAGTATCCATCTCCCATCGAGCATGCCGCAACACCCGCAATTCGTCAGGTGCGCAGAGCAGAAATCGGCTTCAGGGCTTCCGAAGGAAGGCCCATACAGAAGGTTCCCGCCGAATCCCTTATGCTGACCGGCGACCAGAATATTATTGATATCAATCTTGTTGTTCAGTACCGGATCATGGATTCGGTTGCATTCCTGTTCAATGTGCGACGGCCGCATAAACTGATTCGCGATGCTGCAGAGACAGTCATTCGCGGAATCACCGGTAGCAAAAATATTGATGAAGCGTTGACCACCGGCAAAGCGGAAATTCAGGTTCTCGCCCAGGAGCAAATTCAAGCACTTCTTGATAAATATGAATCCGGCCTGCAGATCGTGACCGTTCAGCTTCAGGATGTACACCCCCCGGAGCAGGTCGCGGCCGCGTTCAAGGATGTTGTCAGTGCCCGGGAAGATAAAGAACGGATGATCAACGAAGCCCAGGGTTACCGTAACGCGGTCATCCCGGAGGCACGTGGACAGGCCGCACAAATAGTCCGGGTGGCGGAAGGGTATCGGGAGCAAGCCATCAAAAGGGCAGAAGGTGACGCGAACCGTTTCCTGAAACAATACGAGGCGTACAAAAAAGCCCCGGAAATCACCCGCAAAAGGATTTATCTTGAGACCATGGAAGAGATTCTGCCTAACATCAATAAGTTCATTATGGGAAAACAGGGCAGTGGCGTTTTACCGATCCTGCCTTTGGGCGGAAACCTGCTGGGAGGCAATAAATAATACTTATGAAACAAAATGCTCTGATTATAGGCGGCGTTATCGCGATCGTTATCTTATCGTCTTCCATGTTCACGGTCCATATGACCCAGAACGCGGTGGTGCTGGAACTGTCGAAACCCAAAGAGATCATCACGGAGCCGGGACTTTATTTTAAGATTCCGTTCTTGCAGAAGGTCCGGTACTTTTCCAAACAATTGCTGGATAACGACTCCAATCCAACCGAAGTCATCACCAAGGACAAAAAAAACCTGCTGGTTGATAACTTCACCATGTTCAGAATCGTTGACCCTTTAAAATTCCTTGAAACCGTTCGCGGGGAACGGAGTGCGCGGGCCCGTTTGGACGATATCATCTACTCCGAATTGCGGGTGGAAATTGGTACCCACGATTTGCACGATGTCGTCACAGAAACCCGGGACTCGATTATGGCCAAGGTTACCAATGAAGCGAACGTCAAAGCCGCGGAATATGGTATTGAGGTAGTCGAGGTACGCATCAAGCGGACCGACCTGCCGCCTGAAGTCGCCAATTCCATTTTCAACCGGATGCGCACAGAACGTGAGCGGATCGCCATGGAATACCGGTCTGAAGGAAAAGAAGAAGCCACCAAAATTCGCGCTGAAACGGATAAGGAAAAAACCATTCTGGTCGCCGAAGCCTATAAAGAGGAACAGGTCGTTCGGGGTGAAGGAGACGCCCAAGCAACCAAAATTTACGCGGATGCTTTTAACAAAGACCAAAAATTTTACACTTTCATGCGTTCCATGGAAGCTTATAAGAAATCCTTAAAAACCGACACCACTCTCCTTATGTCTGAGGATTCCGATTTCCTAGGGTTCCTGAACAAATCCAAATAAAATTTGCTCCATTGCCGGAGTGGCAAAAATCATGGGATTCCCCTATTATATAAAGTGAGAACCGTTCTCTCTACTTATCAGGTGACATGAGAATACTCATTGTGGGTGCGGGTATAGTCGGATTCAACCTTGCACAGGAACTTTCCCAGGAAGGCCATGATATCGCCATCGTGGATCAGGATCCTGAAAGAATCCGACGCATTGCTGACACGCTGGATGTTTTGGCTGTCGAAGGCAACGCCTGTTTGCCCAGCGTGCTCATGAAGGCAGGAGTCAAATCCACTGAAATGGTGATCGCGGTCACTGAGCGCGATGAAATCAATTTATTCTCCTGTTTTCTGGCCTCCCGGTTTGATGTTCCCAAGCGATTCGCAAGACTGCGAAACTGGGAGTTCAGCGAAAATGGCAGGGTTTTCTCTCCGGAAGAATTGTGCATCGACCAGGCCATCAATCCCGGCCAGATCATTGTCGAAACCATCCTGAAAATTCTCGAGACTCCCGGCGTGGTCAGCGTCGCGGAATTTGCTGATGGTGAAATTCTACTGCGGGAGTTCGACGTGCCGGAAAATGCTCCCATTGCCGGCAAGAGCATTCAGGACATCCGCAGTATCACGCAAATGGATTCGTTTCTGATTGTCGCCATTGTCCGCCATGGGGAACTGGTCATCCCAAAAGACCAGGATATCATTCAGGCCGGAGACCGGTTTTATACCCTCGTCGACAAGGAGTTTTTGCCTTTCCTCCTTCCCATGTTGAACCGGACCCTGGAGAGTGTGGAAAAAATCATCATTTATGGGGCCACATCCACATCCATTCACCTGGCCAAGGCTCTGGAAGAAAATATGCGTGATGTTTGCATCATAGAACCTTCCAGGGAAAAGGCTAGTCGGGCCGCAGACAAGCTCAAACGGACACTGGTCCAGCATGGCAGTGGCACCGACATGGACTTGTTTAACGAGATCAATATGAAGGATGCCGATTTTTTCCTGGCTCTTTCCCACGACGATGAAAGCAATATTCTTTCTGCCCTATTGGCAAAAAAACATGGTGCCAAACGTGCCCTGGTCATCACCCACGATCCGGAATACCTGCCCATCCTGGATTCCATCGGCATGGACGTCACCATCAACCCGAGACTCATCACGGTCAGCGCTATCCTGAAATATTTGCGCAAAGGCCAGGTGATGTCAGTTTTCAAACTGATTGAAGACGCCGAGGTGATGGAGATTGGGGTGGATGAAAACTCTTCCATCGTCAATAAAAAAATGGGTAAAATCAAATTCCCCAAAGATGCGATTATCGGGGCAGTTCTCAGAAAGGGAGAAATGTTGCTCCCCAATGACGATGTTACCTTAGAAGCGGGTGACTCGGTCATCGTGGTGGCTCTGCCCGGAACGATTGAAAAAATCGAAAAACTGTTCGACCGCAAAAGATCCTTCCTTCCCTTCCGATGAATATACGGGCTATTTTTAATGTCGTAGGAGTTCTGCTGGTACTTCTTTCCGGGTTGACTCTGGCCCCCATAGGCGTTTCGTTATATTTCGGTCATGCTCCTATTGAGGGTTTCATGTCCGAGACATCGGCTTTTGAGTGGACGTTTGGTCTCAGCCTGGCGTCCGGCCTGATATTGTGGAAACTGTTCCCCTCCGGATTGAATAAACTTCGAGATCGTGAAGGATTTGCCATTGTCACCGTTTCCTGGCTGTCGATATCCGCGTTCGGTGCGCTCCCACTCTATTTGAGCGGCATTTGCCCGGAATTCATTGACGCGTTTTTTGAAAGTACCAGCGGGTTCACCACCACCGGAGCCTCCATCCTTCAGGATATCGATGTGGTACCTCACGGCATCCTGTTCTGGAGAAACCTGATGCAGTGGGTCGGGGGAATGGGAATTATTCTTCTTTCTCTGGCTATCTTTCCCATGCTGGGGATCGGGAGCTTCCATCTGTTCAAGGCGGAAATTCCCGGCGGATCTACCGTGGAACAAACACAACCCCGCCTGGTCGAGACGGCTAAAATCCTGTGGAAAACATATCTGGCTCTGACTCTTATCGAAATTTTGGCCCTACGGTTTGCCGGCCTGAATTGGTTCGATGCGGTTTGCCACACCTTTTCCACCGTTGCAACAGGCGGGTTTTCGCCGCATAACGGAAGCATTGGTGTTTTTAACAATGTTTATATTGAAAGCATCATCATTCTCTTCATGTTTCTGGGAGGAATCAACTTTGCCTTGCATTTTCAACTGGTTCGAAGAAATTTTGCGGTTGTCTTCAAGAACCCGGAGTTTAAGGCGTATTGCGCAATGCTTCTCACCGGTATCTTGTTTGTCACCTGGAGCCTTACCCGAATTTCCGCTACGGGTGACGCGGGCCAGGCATTTCGCAGTGCCGCCTTCACGGTGGTTTCCATCAATACCACCACCGGCTTCGTCACAGACGATTTCAATTTATGGCCGGAATATTTGAAACTTTTTATGGTCGCGATCATGATGGTGGGAGGGTGCTCAGGCTCCACCAGTGGGTCTTTCAAAGTAATTCGTTTTATCATCCTGTTAAAAATTATTATGCGGGAACTTAAAAAACTAGTGTATCCGCGCGCCATTTTCCATGTCAAAGTGGGGGATAAAACCATTGACCCAGATGACCTTTCCAATGTTGCCGCTTTAACTTTCCTGTTTATGGGCTTTTCTGCCTTGGGCGGAGTGCTGCTCTCGGCAATGGGCGTAGACCTCACCACGGCGTTGTCGGCGACAGTGGCTTCGTTGTTCAACATAGGCCCGGGTCTTGGCAATGTAGGTGCGATGGGGAATTATGCAGAAATCCCGGCTATGGGAAAAGGCCTCCTTATCATCTTTATGTTGTTGGGAAGGCTTGAAATATACGGTGTTATGCTTCTTTTTCTGCCTATGACCTGGCGGAAATAAGATTTGATTTTGAATAAGCAATAATTTAGAATTTCGGCTTCCCGGTTTAGACTTTGACCTTGGTAAATCATAAAAATTCATGGGGAACAGACCTCTCTGGTTTTCAGGAAAAAAGGAAAAGCGGGTTAAAGGTATCTCTAATTCGTAAAGGAATTTAAATAGAATGGAAACCGCTCCACTTAAAATTACCGAGCTTGTCTTAAGGGATGCACACCAATCCCTTCTCGCGACCCGAATGCGGACCGAGGATATGCTTCCCGTCGCCGAAAAGCTCGACCAGGTTGGTTTTTTCTCCCTGGAAATGTGGGGCGGGGCAACCTTTGACACCTGCATCCGGTTTCTCAATGAAGATCCTTGGGAACGTGCTCGGGCTCTCAAGAAAAAAATGCCCAACACTCCGTTCCAAATGTTGCTGCGAGGGCAAAACGCTGTGGGCTACCGGCATTACGCCGATGATATTGTCGAACGATTTGTCAAACAATCGGTGGAAGTGGGAATCAATATATTCAGGATATTCGATGCTCTCAATGACTTTCGCAATATTGAAACCGCTATAAAAACTGTTAAAAATTGTGGTGAAACCGTTGAAGGTTGCATCAGCTATACCGTCAGCCCGGTTCATAATGTCGAACTCTACCTGAAAATGGCCAAACAGCTGGAGGACATGGGTTCTGACATTCTCTGCATTAAAGACATGGCTGGCCTGCTGACTCCCAATGTAACCAAAACCCTGATTAGTGAAATCAAGAAGATCGTCAAGATTCCGATCCATTTGCACACCCATGCGACTACCGGACTGGTAGGCATGAACATGCAATGCGCTATCGAAGCAGGAGTGGATATGGTAGATACCGCCATATCCTCGTTATCCATGGGAACTTCCCATTACGCAACGGAATGCCTGGTGGCGGCTCTGAAAGGCACCCCCAGGGATACGGGCCTGGATCTCGACCTGCTTGAGGAAATCAACGATTATTTTACCGAAGTGAGAAAAAAATATGTGGCGTTTGAAAGCGATTTCAAGGGTGTGGATATCAATATCCTTAAATCTCAAATTCCCGGTGGCATGATTTCCAATATGGAAAACCAGTTGCGGGAACAAAATGCGCTCCACAAACTCGATGAAGTACTGAAAGAAGTTCCCCGAGTGCGAAAAGACTTGGGTTATCCGCCCCTGGTCACACCCACGAGCCAGATTGTCGGCTCTCAGGCGACCTTGAATGTGTTGACAGGGGAACGCTATAAAATGATTACCAAAGAGACCCGGCAATGCCTGTTGGGCAATTACGGAAAACTGCCCGCAGCTATCGATGAAGAGTTGCTGGCTAAAGTTTCTGAAGGCAAAAAGCTCACAAGTTGCCGTCCCGCTGATTTGCTGGATCCTGAATGGGACAAAGCTTGCAAAGAACTGGGGGACAAATACACCAGCGAGGATGACCGGTTGACTTATGCCCTGTTTGGAAAAGTGGCTCTGGAATTTTTTGAAACACGAGGCAAACCCCAAGCCGAACCCGTAGCAATAGCCCCGGCAAAAACTCCAGCGACTGCACCTGCTCCATCTGCCGCACCCGCAGTGCCAGCAGGATCTGCTGTATATAAGGTTCGGGTCAATGGAAAGGATTATACCGTTGAAGTCTCAACCGGGGGGGCAGTTAGCGCATCCCCAACAACCACTCCGGCCGCCGCGCCGGCACCTGCTCCCGCACCTAGCGCCGCAAGCGGTTCTCCCCTGATAGCACCTTTGCCGGGGTCCATCTTCACCATGATATGCAAGGAAGGGGATGCGGTTAATGAGGGCGATACCGTTCTCATTATGGAATCCATGAAAATGGAATCTGAAGTCAATGCCCATCAATCCGGCACCATTCAATCTATCCTGGTTAAAGAAGGCGACAACGTGCAAACCGGGGATGAACTCGTCATTATAGGATAATGGAATTTAGTTTCGGCGCATCTGCTACCAAGATACTAACCACGACCGGGTTCTCCCAACTGGAAGGTGGCGATATACTCATGATTGGGGTCGCCTGCCTCATGATCTACCTTGCCATCTGGAAAAAATTCGAACCGCTACTGCTTCTTCCCATCGGATTCGGCTGTCTGCTTGCCAACATCCCCATGAGTATGATGGCAAACACCGATGCCGGAGGATTGCTCAACTTTTTTTATCAGGGAGTCAAGCATGAGGTGCTTCCTCCTCTGATTTTTCTGGGAGTGGGGGCACTGACAGACTTTGGTCCGCTTCTGGCTAATCCCACCACTCTTCTTCTGGGTGCCGCCGCCCAGATAGGTGTGTATATCACCCTCATTGGCGCGGTACTGCTTGGGTTCAACATGCACGAAGCTAGTGCCATCGGCATCATCGGTGGAGCGGATGGGCCTACATCTATTTTTATAGCCAGCAAGCTGGCCCCGCATTTGCTCGCGCCCATTGCCGTGGCGGCTTATTCCTATATGGCCTTGGTACCGCTTATCCAGCCTCCCATCATGAAGTTATTAACGACCGAGAAAGAGCGAAAAATCAAAATGGCGCAGTTGAAGCCGATATCCCAAACGGTGAAGATTATTTTTCCCGTGGTGGTAACCATCGTCTGTTGTTTGATGCTACCCGGCGTCACCCCGCTTTTAGGCATGCTGATGCTGGGCAACCTGTTCCGCGAATCCGGGGTTACCGCCCGCTTGCACGAAACTTCGGAAACTCATTTGATCAACATCGTTACTATTCTTTTGGCATTGGCCGTGGGTTCTTCCATGACCGCTGAGTCATTTTTGCGGCTTGAAACTCTTAAAATTATCGTACTGGGCTTGTTGGCTTTCTGTATCGCCACGGCAGGCGGAGTGCTTTTTGGCAAACTCATGTGCAAAATGACTGGAGGCCGGGTGAATCCGCTCATCGGTTCGGCAGGGGTTTCGGCAGTCCCCATGGCGGCACGGGTTTCCCAGAAAGTAGGCGCAGAAACGGACTCTTCCAATTTTTTACTGATGCACGCTATGGGACCTAATGTCGCAGGTGTTATTGGTAGCGCCGTGGCCGCCGGAGTATTCATCTCCCTGTTCGGGGATGTCGCGGCCCTGGAATCGCATGCCGCAATCGCGGATATCGTCGGCACCGTAGAACCCGGAATCAAAGCCGCTATTGCCCAAGTGGCTGGCGTAGCGGAGAGCCTCCGCTAAAGGAAAATTATGGAAGCTTCATTTCTTGCAGCAGTCAATGTTTCTGTCCTGGCTATGGCGGTGATTTTTACCGTTCTGGTTATTTTGATCTTCACCATTAAGATATTGGTGAAGTTAGTCCCCTACGAAGCTCCGCCTCCTAAAGCACGTCGTCAACCCGCATCCGCTCCTTCCGCAAGTGGTGACGATCATGTTGCCGTCATTACAGCAACCTTGGCCATGCACTTGGGAAAGTCTCCTGACGAATTCCGTATCGTCAATATTTCTCAACCTTAAGTTGACCTGAATTTTTTTTGAAAATTGCTAATTGTCCGCAGGGGTTGGTGATTGCGTTGCCCCAGGTAGGTTGTCCGTGATGGGGGCCAGAAGTTCCTGCGGGGCCTGTAGAATTGCCTGGAAAATTCCTATGACCCGTTTTCCCAAGGACGTAAAAGGAGTCACTGTAATATCTGGATCATTAAAATCTCCTTTTACGGTGTAATAGGTTTTCAATATACTTTTTTCATCCCCGCCGGTAATGATTGTTCCTACTAGGGGAATTTGGGTCAGGAACCGATCCAGCCCTGCCAAGGGAGCGATTCCGACCACCGTATCCATTTGATTGTTCACCAGGTCAAAAGTACCGACTATGGAGGTTCTTCGATTTTCTGTTTCGATCACAAAGTTCTGCGTTTCAAAAACCCCGTCTTTAGCAACAAAATCCCCGGAGATATGTTTGAAGGGAAACGATGCGTCCTTTTCCAAAAGATTCGGCTGGGGAATCGCACTGAACAGCCTGCGAACCCCCCTTTTAAGTTTTTCCATATCTATGCTTCCAGATTGGATATCCAGGGATAAATTTCCGGACAAGGACCTGAGAATTTCCGGCCAATCCTTTCCACTGCCTTTCAGAAGAGCATCAACCGTTTTCACATTCCCGCTCAAACCGTTTTCAAAAATATCGCCAAAAAAACTGAACAGGTTTTTTGTTTCCATGTTCCGAGCTTGAACGCTTCCCTCAAAATGGCCGACACCCTTTGCATCTATTAATATCCGTCCACCACTGTTGATAGATGGATTGGAATCAAAAACCAGGTCCTTCATTTCGATTCCCCTGTTATTAAGCACAATGCTTCCGGCGACATGATCCAAGGCAAAAAGCTTGTAGTCTAATTTATCCAGGTTAAATCTTATCTCGCCTTTCCCCTTGGCGAAGAACTCGGATTGGTTCAATCGGTCCACAAGAGAAGTCTCTTCGCCTTGCGGTTCAGGTAAAAACTCATCAATATTCAGTCTCCCTCCGGTGAGATTCAGATTCAGGCTGGGGACATCGCCTCTTTTATAAACACCGAAAAACTTGACCTCGCTTTGATCGGACTTGATATTTCCGGAACGAATGTCCAAACGGTTTTCTTTAAATCTCAGGCTGGCATCAACGGTCAAGGAAGACAATAAATTTTTCAGGCGGATTTTCAGGCCCTTCAATTTCATTTCACCTTCAAACTTTGAATTCTGGAGGTTATTCAAGTTACCAGAACCGGTAATTTTAAAATCGGTGGTCCCGTCCATCTCCGCATCAAGAAAACGAAAAAACTGCCGGGAAGGATAAATCTGAAAATTATCGGAAGCCATGTTGATCGTGAATTCCGGGTTATCAAGATCGGGAATGCCGGCGGTTCCGGAGATCTGGTTCCCGCCCAACTCATACGACCAGCTATCGATGATAAGACCACCATTTTTTAAAACGCTCCCTTTGGCCTTGAGTTTATTCAACGCATTAGGTTGTTTTTCCATAAATCCGGGAATCTGGTATCCCACCCGCGCCAGATCGGCTTGATGTTCAAACTTAAAGGAATCCAGGTTTCCATTCAGATTTAGAGAAACGTGGGCAGGGCCCGTAAATTTGAAGTCCTTGAAGAGAGGAATATCCTTCAAGTCGGTATGCACAAGTTCCGAGAAGTTCAGGCGGAGAGCATATTCCAGCTTCTTAATATTTTTGCGGTCAATTTCTCCTTCAAGCTGAAATGGGGAATCACCATAGCGGCCGTTCCAGTTCTCCAGCCTTATCTTTCCATCTCCATAGGAGAGATTGCCGTTCAGGTCCATCATCGCCATCAAGCGGTCCGGATACTTCATAGAGAGATTTTTCAACTCTATTTTTCCCCACTCTTTTTCGGTTTCTGGCTTGGTGGGGTTGCCCTGCGACCGGTATTTCAGAACCAGCCGGCCGGAAATAAAATCCAGTCCTTCTTTCAAGCCCACCAGAGCATCTTCAGAATCTTCAGATAAGATATAATGTAAATCGCTGGAAGCTAATTTGTAGGTCGCCGACATTTTTTCCAGGGGTTCTCCATTGCTGAAACCCATCTCCCCATTTATATCTGAAAAAGAGCTTTTGGAAAAATTACCGGAAAGGTTGTCATACTTGATGACCGGAATCCAGTAGGCATCCTTGCGCTTGGCCGCCTCCGGAGTGTGGGAGTAAATAATATTTCCACTGAGGTTTTCCAGCCGTGGCCCAAATCCTTCCTCATTGAGTGAAACATTCTTAAGACCTATTCTACCGGTGATCGCCAGCCTGTCAAAATCATCAAGCGGACCTTTCACGTTCAGGCGGACTTTTGCGGTTCCTTCAAAGTTATCGTAGACCGCAATGGAATCGAGCAAGGGGTGACCCTTAAAAATCCGTTTGAGCGTTTCATGAAACTGGCTCATCTCCACTTCGTTTTCGACTTTAAGATCCACCATGGGCCGCGTAAGAAAGTCATTGATAGTTCCATGCACATTGGTGATGGGCTGGTTTTCATACCGGGCTTTGGTGATGTGCAGGGTGGCGTTTCCCTTGTTCACCTTAAAAGTTCCCGTCACATTCTGCAACGCTGGCAGGGGGGCCTGCCAGTCCACATGCTTCATTTCCAATTCTGAAGAAATTAAACCCCGGTTTTTTTTCTGTGCCAGTTCCCGAAGCTGATCCAAGCTTCCTTCGAATTTCAAAGACTTTATTTTTATCGAACCGTTTTTAAACCGGGACTGCACCAAGGCATGATATTCTTCCGGGAAAAACTTTAACGGCAGGTAATCGATACTTTTATTAATCAGAAATGAATCGGTAACCAGATCAAAGGATACGGAAGGATCACTGGAAAGGAAATTTTTAAGGGAGCCTTTGGCCGTAAATTTAAATGGGCTCGATTCTGATTTTAATTCTTCTATATAAATTGAGTCCTGGTTAAGGGAAATCTTGTACTCCAATCCGCCACGGTAGGGCACACGAGCATCGCTCAATGTTGCTCGATTTTTATTCAAGGAATATTTCAACGTGCCCTCAGATTTCAAGGCACCACCTAGATTTCCTGAAAAGCTGGAATCCAAAGACAACCAACCGTCCTGAGGAGTTTTAGCCAGAACCTTTTTCAAATAGGGCTGAAAACTTGAAACATTCAGTTCATGGACCCGGACTTTGCCATTAATGGAAATACCGGTAAACCCCTGGTTTTCGGAAAAATTGTCGAACGCCCCGGAAACCTGGAAAGCAGTCGGTGAACCCTCGTTCGGGATCTCCCCTTTCAAGGTGAACTGGAAGGGTGAATCAAGAAGACTTTTCCGCACGGAAAAAGAAATATGCTCCAGATTCAATGGAAGTGGGTCTTCAGGGGAACGATTAAAATAGTCCTGAAAATGTATGGCTCCGTCTTCCACCATGAGTTGGTTCATGAGACTGACTTTTAGAATTTTGAACAAGTTGCTTTCGGCAGGCCGGATGATCCACTTTTTCACATCTCCTAAACTGAACCGCCCCTTAGCATCACGGACCATCCTGAGAGATAACCCCTGGACAATGATTTTCTTGACCTCAACACGTTTATCTAACAACGGCAGTAACTGGACCACCACCCAAACACTGCGTGCCGTCAGTTCCGGTTCCTCGGCCCTTCGAGACCTGACCGCTACATCTTTCAGACGAATGCTGAGGCCGCGGACAATATCCACCTCCACCTCACCGATTTTCACTTTCCGCCGGGTCAACTCCTCAAGCTTCTCTATAGCAAGCGCTTTGAATTCTCCCAGGTTGCGCAACTGGTAGTAGGCCAGGGAAAAGACGGAGAAAACCACAAGAATCAAAGTAAACAGGGAGTAGAAAATAACCCTTTTTCGGGAAATCGCCATATAAGGTTTACGGATTACAGAAAAAGGTTAAAATAGCCTTCGCGGTTTTTTCGCGGAAAAGAAAATTTTTTCGAGGAAATTGTAACACCCGTGCGTAACCGCGCAAGGATCAACATTGGATTTTACACAGATAAATCCAATATTATCATAAAGTTGTAGATCATTTAGGACTATCCGTCCAGAAAAATCCCATAAACCACCCTGTCACTCTTTAGGGCAAGTTTCCATTTTACCGATGGTGAAATCTACAGAACAAACTCTGATTGTTGGAATTAATTCGGTTCGTGAAGCTCTTTCAGCCTCTAAACGCCGTTGTTACCGACTAGTTTTCGAACAGGGCAAAACCTCTCCACGAATCCAGGCTGTACTCAAATTAGCCGAGGAAAAACAAATTCCTATCGAACCCCTGCCCAAGTCGGTATTCCAAAAAAAGTTCCACGACCAGGTTCACCAAGGCATCGCTGGATATTTTTCCACCATCGTCACTCTGGAATTGGAAGACCTGATCGAAATTGCATTTCAAAAAACTTCCCTGCCTACGCTCGTCATTCTGGATGGAATTCAGGACCCACAAAACCTCGGAGCAATCATCCGATCAGCGGAAACCCTTGGCATTCAGGGACTGATTCTGCCTAAACACGGCACACCGGCCCTAAACGAAACCGTTGCCAAATGCTCCTCAGGAGCCATTGAACATTTGCCGATCGCTTGGGTCACGAATTTAACACGCTGTATCGAACAACTCAAAGAGGCTGAATTCTGGATTGCGGGCATCGTGCCCGATGGGGAAATACCATGCTACCAGTACCAGTTCAATACTCCGTTGGCACTGGTACTTGGAGGAGAGGAAAAAGGCATTCGGCCTTTGCTGAAAAAATCCTGCGATGTCACGCTCTCGATCCCCATGAAAGGCCAATTAGAATCCCTGAATGTGGCATCAGCCAGTGCGGTAGTCTTTTATGAAAATTTACGTCAGAAAAAATTGCGGGATGCGAGCAAAGAGTAAAACGGATGCCACCCACACCTTAACGCAGGATAAAAAGGAATAGTACGAAGCCTAAAGCCGGTTGTAGGATCGCATGCGGCGCAAGGCGGCTTTTCTTTTCTTCTTGGCTTCCTTTTGCTTTCGTTTTTTCTTTACGGAAGGTTTCTCGTAAAATCGGCGCCGCTTGAGTTCTTTCAGCAGGCCTTCCTTGGTCATTTGTCGTTTCAAGACTTTTAAGGCTTTTTCGACTTGATTTTGGTAAACTGTTACTATCAAAAACCTTTACCTCCTACCCTGAGTTTTTAGCCGGGACGAACAACGTTTTTATGGCTCAAAATAACGATTTCCCGGCATCAATGCTTCCGTCAATTACGGAAAAGCCATGTTAAATATGAAGCCTGTGATTATCAACAAAAACCCGCATAAAGTCAATACCTCAAATTTATGAGCCCAAATCCGGTCACCCAAACCATTCGGATCATCCTGGCGACCTTGTTTTTAATCTGGTTATTGGTTTTTTCCCGCGAGGGCCACTCTGAAGAATTTGCGGTACCCAATCACGGATCTCCCTACCTGGACCTGGGCAGTCTGGACGTGGGCCAAATCCTCCATCTTCCAACCGGAATGGTTGTCAGCCTGAAACAGATGATGGATTCCATTTCGGCCTCCCGTGTCATTTACATCGGAGAAACGCACGACAACATTGAAGCCCACAAAGTGCAACTGCAAATCATCCAGCTTCTATCGGAAAAATATCAGGTGGCTATTGGATTGGAAATGTTCCGCCGCTCGGCCCAGGAAAAATTGTACCTCTGGAACCGGGGTCAGCTTTCACTCAGGGAATTTAAAAACCTCTTCCACTCAAACTGGGGAGAAGGATTTGGACTTTATCAACACATCTTCGAATTTGCCCAAAGCAAAAACCTGCCGTTGATCGGACTCAAATCTACCCATGAGGTGGAAAACCATTTTCGCGCAGGGGATCCGGCTCCCGGCGACACGCTTTATCCGGAAATAGATGACACCGACCCCTATCACCGGGCTTTCACCCTGTCCGCTTTCGGCGGCCACCGGGGCACAGCACTGGAAAAACCCTATAGAATGTTATTGCTGTGGGAAGAAACCATGGCCCAAACCGTGGCAGAATTTTTACGCAATCCAGTCAATAAAGACAAAAAGCTGGTGGTGCTTGCCGGTGGATTTCATATTCAATATGGATTCGGCATCCCCAAACGTGCTTACCGAAGAGTGCCGCACAATTATTCCATCATTCAGCCCAGCATTACCGAAATTCCGAAAAACTTGAAAGACCGGGAAATGACCGTGGAAAAAGTCTCTATCCCTCTTTACGCCTCGGACTATGCCTGGAAAGTGGAATACCGGGTGCCCGGTCGTAACAAAGTAAAACTGGGGGTACGGCTCGCCCAGGAAAAAGACGGTGGCGTACGTATCAAATTCGTTGCGGAAAATTCCAACGCCCAAACTGCCGGCATGAAATCTGGAGACCTGCTACTTAGCATGGACGGCACGGCCCTTTCCGGGGTAGACGATGTTTTGGAAATATTGGGGAAGAAAAATTTTGATGACCACTCTACGTTCCAGCTTCAACGCGATCAACAAACCCTGACGGTCGCAGTGGTGTTCAAAAAACCAGAAAAATAACCAGCGTGACGCTGGACCCAGTGATGTCACCCTGAGCTAGTTATATTTGACCATTGCCCGCGTATACCCCGAAGGGGTATATCTGTGGTTGAAAAGGGTTTTCAGCGACTTATCTAATTTAAAAATCGGTTTTATTGTGCAATTGTAGATAGTATTTTTCTAAATCTTTTACTGAAAACATTCCCACGATTTCACCGTTTCGGGTTACGGGAACATGGCGAATTTTCTTTGTTTGTATAATGGAACAGACCTCGGCAATGGTTTGATTCTCGTCAATCGTATTAGCAATTTTTGTCATCACGGATGATATCTTCATGACTTTGGGGTCGCACTCCCCTTTTAAAACCAGAAACATCCAATCCGTTTTTGTGATGATCCCCACATATTCCCCACCCTCCTTGACTAAAAGCGCGCTGACTTTGTTCTTATACATTTCGTCAACCGCTTCATAAGCATATTTATCCGGACTGGTTGAAAAAATCCGGGTACTCATATACTTTTTGACTTCACTCATCGCGCCACTCCTTTTTGAAAATTAGAACGGTAAATCCCCTCGGCCCTCCTGGCAAGGGGAGCAGGAGGATTAAAAGTCTCCACCGGGTGCCGTCTGATCTTCAGTTAATTTCAGGAACACTGCTTCCAGATCCCCGTGATGGTGTTCGGCCTGGGAACGCAACTGGTCCACCGTCCCCAATGCTATCATTTTTCCTTTTTGGATGATGCCCACCCTGTGGCACATGGCCTCGGCCACCCCCATGGTGTGAGTGGACATAAAAACCGTGGTGCCATTTTCGCATAAATCCTGAAACAATTGTTTCACCTGGCGTGCGCCTTTGGGATCGAGCCCAACCAAAGGCTCATCGACAATGATCACCTTGGGTTTGTGGATCAGCGCTCCGGAAATGATGAACTTCTGCTTCATGCCATGCGAGTAGCCTTCGATCAACTCATGGGCAAACTCTTGCAAATCAAAAAAAGTGAAGAACTGTTCCGCTCTGTCGCGTGCGATGTCCGGGTCCAGGGAATACAGGCCCGCAACAAACTCCAGATATTCCCACCCCGTCAGCTTGTCATAAAGAAAAGGTCGGTCGGGAATATAGCCAATAATTTCTTTTACCCGAATAGGGTCCTGTTCCAGATTGACCCCATCTATGCGGATGGTTCCGGAAGAAGGTTTGAGAAGACCGACTAAAAGTTTGATGGTGGTGGTTTTGCCCGCACCGTTGGGACCAAGAAAACCGAACAGCTCTCCAGCAGGGATCTCCAGGTCGAGCCCGTCTACCGCCAGGACCGAATCGTATTTTTTAACCAGCCCATTAATGGAAATCATAACGACCCCTTAGCAGGGGAGGCAGATAGCAGGGACACATTCAGCCGAGACAACTCTTTGCTCGCCAGTGAAAGTTATTGCCAGTCGCCCCGACGGCTAGTAGCGCCTAGTGGTGGATTTCGAAGGTGATCAGGCCTTGAGGGCTGACCCACTCAATATCCAAGTCAGAGACTTGAGCCGCAGGCGGCCCTTTTCTGCACCAGTTGATAAACCGCTCAAGGGTTTCTTTTTCCCCTTCAGCATGAATTTCCACCGACCCGTCCGGGCAGTTTCTCGCCCAACCGCATACCCCCGACTGCAAGGCCTGCTCCTGGGTGCCAGCCCTGAACCAGACCCCCTGTACACGTCCGCGCGCAATAAGATGAACGGCGGAACTCATCGGCGCTGCCTCCTATTATTCCAGATCACTTTTTCTTTCGAAACGCGTCATCAAAAAGATGCTGAACTTCCCGGTAGATCTGAAATTTACTTCCGTCCCCTATTTTTTCTCCAAACTTACCCAGGTCACGCATAATGCGCTGGAACTCCTGGGTCTGCCCCTTGAAGTTATCAATGAGAGGACGAAAATATAATTGCTCATCCTCATCCAACCGGTCACAGATTGTCCTGAGCCGGTTTTTTAAGGGTTCAAAATCTCGTTCCATGCCTTAATACTAGCCTTCAATAAACGGGATTGCAATTAGGCAAAATAAGAGCCACTAGGCGTGGGGCGAGCCGCCAGTGGCAATTTGCAATAGCTTTTTATTGCTAGCAACGATGCTCTCGGCTCAATTAAGCTTTTGCCCAATCCCTCCCTCATAGAGGGCCACTAGGCATGGGGCGGTGACTTATTTTTTGTCTTTTTGGCGTTCTTTCATGATGTTCTTCAAACGCACAACGGCGGGGCTGTTATCCGGGAGGGCGAGAAATTTTTCGCGGGTAAGAACAGCGATTTCACAATCTTCCAAGGCTATTACCGTTGCGGTACGCTCACAGGCTGAAATCATCGCCATTTCCCCGAACAGGTCGTTCTCTTTCAGTTTGGCAAGTACTTTTTTGTTGCCCTCGGCATCTTCCAGATAAACTTCCACCGTTCCCTTTTTAATCAGGAACGCACTGGTGCCGTGGGTGCCCTGGCGTATAATCTTTTTCCCCTGGCGGTATTCCTTAATGACAAACATGATGGCCTTTCGTCCCCGAAGCGAAAGAAAATGATAGCACTTTTACTATAAAAAATTCTATCCCAATTTTCAATCCCTACTAATGTGTGGGATTGGCTAGCTTTCAAAAAAAATAATCCTCATTAAAGATAGATCATTTTTTCATATTGTCCAGCTGCTTTTTCGGCAGGTTGCTGAAACCGGTAAAAACACCTTTTTAGCAACCTGCTAATTTTGCGGTGTTATCGTATTGTCCGGATATTTTAAATACAGAAGACTTAACTGGCGTTTCACGTTTCTTATCCGGGCGTGATTCCTTTTTTGGGTATATAGGTCTCGAGCTCGAAGCATATGCTTGATGGCGTTGGGGCCATCCTTTAACAAATCGTAAGCCATGCTCAGGTTATAATGCGCCGCAGTGTATTTATGGTTGAGCTTGATCGCCTCCTGATAGGCTTCCACCTCTTCTTCATGACTGCCCATGGCAAGGTAAGCTCTTCCCAATTCAAAGTAGGCGATCGCATCCAGAGGGTCCTCGCGAATGATTTCCTTGTGCCGGGAAACTTCTGCCTGGGCTCCTTTAAGATAGGTTTGAAAGTCCACGGCCAATGCCCATTTCTCCGGTAGCCCCAAAATACCAGTTAATACTAACAAAACGAAAAGTCCTTTTACTAAAGGATGAAAAATGCTATGACCGATGAAATAAAAGAAGCGATTAAGTAAACGGGATGTCATTCTCCCAATTTATCATTTTTTTGAGAGGCGGGTATGAATTACCGGACATTTGGCAACACCGGCTGGACGGTTTCAGAAGTTGGACTGGGCACCTGGCAGATTGGCGCGGATTGGGGAGATGTGGATGATTCTACAGCCGAAAAAGTCCTCGAGACCGCAGTCGAAAATGGAGTAACTTTTTTTGATACCGCCGACTGCTATGGCGAGGGCCTTGCAGAAACTCGACTCGGAAGGTTTGTTAAAACATTGTCTACAGAAGTGGTAATCGCAACCAAAATTGGCAGATTCCCCCGGCCCGGCTGGCCCGATAATTTTTCCCTGAAACAGTTTCGCAAACACACGGAAGATTCCTTGAAACGCTTGGGAATGGAAACCCTGGATCTGGCCCAGGTGCATTGTCCCCCCACCGACCTTCTGAAACGCGGTGAAGTGTTTGATTGGCTGAGAACATTGAAACAGGAAGGTAAAATCAAACAATTCGGATTCAGCGTGGAATCCATGGAGGAGGCTCAGATCTGCCTGCATGAAAAAGGGGTGACTTCATTACAAATCATTTTTAATATTTTTCGGCAAAAACCCATTGAATCTATTTTCAAGCAGGCTCAGGAAAAACAGGTGGCCATCATCGTCCGCCTGCCTCTCGCATCCGGTCTGCTTTCCGGGAAATTACAGCGGGATACAGCTTTTTCCGATAACGACCATCGCAATTTTAACCGGGATGGGCAAGAGTTCAATGTCGGAGAAACCTTTTCGGGACTTCCCTTTGAAAAAGGACTGGAGCTTGTTGAAAACCTGAAAAAACATGTTCCGAAAAAC
>JAPKCW010000155.1:0-4613 GCA_028822815.1 Nitrospinaceae bacterium
CTAGTAGCTAATGAGTGTTTACAGGTGGCGAGGATGTTTCATTGGACTCGGCCGCCAGTTTTTTGTTTTTTATCAACAAGCCAATTGGGCCGATAATGGCATAGGTGATACCAAGAATAAATAATGCGACCCGTGGTATCGTTGCCAGAACATAAATGAATAAAATCACGAACAGGAAACGGGAAAACACCACCCGTTTTTTAAAGTCGAATTGTTTGAAGGCTGGGTATTTGATATTACTGACCATGAGGAACGCCAGGGCATAAACCACCATCACCATTATGAAAGGGTTCATGCGCGTGGCAAACAAGTCTTCAAAGGCGATCACGATTGAGGCTATCACAACTGCTGATGCTGGACTCGGCAGGCCGATAAAATGTTTACTGCGAATCTCAGGATTGGTCACATTGAATCGGGCCAGTCGCAGGGTGGCGCAAAGTAGAAACAGGAAAGCGGCCATCCAGCCCAACCGGCCAAACGGTTTTAATACCCATGAATAGGCCAGGAAGGCAGGGGCCATACCAAAGGTGATGATGTCCGCCAACGAATCATATTGTTCACCAAATGCGCTGGTGGTTTTGGTCAACCGGGCGATGCGGCCATCCAGCCCGTCAAAAATCATTCCTGCCACAATGGCCCAGGCGGCGAAATAAAACTGTTCATTCAGCACTGCGACAAACGCGTAGAAACCACAGAAAACATTTCCTGTGGTGAACAAACTGGGGAGGATATGAATGCCTTTTCTACGGTACATGGGTTTCTTACTTTAGATAGCCAATGATGGAACTTCCTCCGCTGACAATATCGCCAATCTCGACCTTTATGTCTGTTCCTTCAGGTAGAAAGATATCTACTCGTGAGCCGAACCGGATCAGGCCAAAGCGTTGCCCTCGCTGGTACTCATCGCCTTCTTCTGCCCAGCAAACAATTCTGCGGGCGATCAGACCGGCAATCTGCTTGACTAAAATTGTAACATGACCATTATTCAGAAGAATAGCGCTTTGTTCGTTATCCAGGGAAGCTTTGTGGCTGGCTGCGTTGAGAAACTTGCCAGGATTATAGCGGGTGGCCTGTATTTTTCCAGCGATGGGCACCCGGTTTACATGAACGTTAAAAACATTGAGGAATACACTAACCCGTGTATAGACCCCATCCAGTAAGGGGTCTTTTTCCTGAACAATTTCAACGACCCTGCCATCTCCAGCGGAAACGATGGCATTAGGGTCTTCGGGAATGCTCCGTTCAGGGTCACGAAAAAACCAGGTGACAAAAAGGAACAGTCCTGCAAAAAGACCGGTGACCCACAACCAGGACAAAGCCCAAAAAATCCCTGTTAAAACAGCAAGGGGAAGGATAAACATATACCCTTCTTTAGCAATAGGAATACGCATTGGGATTTACTGCACCTTCTTGCCAACAAAGGGCATCATTTTCCTGAGCTTTTCTCCGACCTGTTCGATACGGTGCTCTTTATCTTTTGCCAGTAGGGCGTTAAACATGGGGCGGTTGGCCAGGTTTTCCAGGATAAACTCTTTAGCGAAACTTCCGCTTTGGATCTCGGCAAGAATCCGTTTCATTTCCTCACGGGTTTCTTGAGTGATGATGCGTGGTCCGCGGGTTACATCTCCATATGCCGCAGTAGTGCTTATGGAATAACGCATATTGCTGATGCCCCCTTCATAAATGAGGTCAACAATCAATTTGACCTCGTGAAGGCACTCGAAATAAGCCAGATCCGGACTGTATCCGGCATCTACCAGAGTGTCGAATCCGGCACGGATCAATTCGGTGACTCCTCCGCACAATACCGCTTGTTCTCCAAACAGGTCGGTTTCGGTTTCTTCCCTGAAGTCTGTTTCCAATACACCTGCACGGGTTCCGCCGATGCCCTTGGCATAAGCGAGGGCTATCTTTTTCGCATTTTTTGTAACGTTCTGGTGTACCGCCATCAGGCAGGGAACGCCTGCGCCTTGTTCATAGGTTCTCCTGACCAGATGTCCAGGACCTTTGGGGGCGATCATAAAAATATCCACATCCTTCGGTGGGACAATTTGGCCAAAATGAATATTGAACCCATGACCCCATGCCAGGGCCATGTCTTTTGACAAATGCGGTTCGATATCTTTTTCATACATGGCTTTTTGCTTGTCATCGGGAATCAAGATCATCAGAATATCGGCTTTTTTTGTAGCTTCCGCAACGGTCATGACGTTCAGTCCATCCTTTTGGGCTCTTTTCCAGAAAGCGCTACCTTTTCTAAGGCCAACGACAACCTTTATTCCACTGTCGTGGAGGTTCCTGGCATGGGCATGCCCCTGGCTGCCGTAACCAATAATGGCAATGGTTTTCTTCTTTAAGATTTTGATGTCCGCATCTTTGTTATAATAAAGCTTCGACAAAATGATTCTCCTTATATTTGTACTATTTTAATTGAGCGATTTGTTTCCACGGCTGACGGCGATTCTTCCCGACCGGACGACTTCCTTGATTCCCAAAGGGGCCAGCAGGTCCAGAAAACCGGTTATTTTTCCCTCGTCACCGGTGATTTCAATGGTATAAGTGCTGGGACTCACATCGACCACCTTGGCCCGAAACAGATCCACGATTCTAAGGATTTCTTCCCTGACCCGGACCTCAGCATTCATCTTGACTAGCAATAATTCCCGATCGATAAATTTTTCCTCAGTCAGGTCAACGACTTTGATAACATCGACCAGCTTGTTGAGCTGTTTGGTGATCTGTTCAATTTTAGCGTTGTCACCCCGAGTAACTATGGTCATGCGAGAAACTTCAGGGTCGGATGTTTCAGCGACATTCAGGCTTTCAATATTAAATCCACGGCTACTGAAAAGACCTGATACGCGGGACAAAACACCAAACCGATTGTTCATTAATACAGAAATGGTATGCTGCATATTTCTAAGATCCGGGTTTAAGGTTCACCCCTAAATCCCTTGCAGGGGAGGGGTTTTCAAACCCTTTATACTAGCAAAATCAACGATTTTTTACTAATAAGAATTGCTTTCAAGGGCAAAAATAGGCGCCGAAACAAGAATAATCATGCTGGAAGAATTCCACATCAGCCAGGCTTTTGCTAAGGTGAAAAAAGCTGTTCGTTTATTTCCGACTCCCAGTGTGACCGTTATAAGCCGGGAGCATGATCCCTTCGCTGTTCTGGTCAGTTGCATCATTAGTCTGCGGACACGGGATGAGGTCACACAAACGGCTTCATCCCGCTTGTTTAGACTGGCAAAAAATCCGCAAGAATTATTGAAACTTTCGCATGCAAAAATAGAAAAGGCCATTTACCCCGCGGCATTTTTCCGAAACAAAACCAAGTCGCTGAAAGAACTATGTAAAAGCCTGGTAGATAATTATGACGGAAAGGTTCCTGATAAACTGGATGAGCTTCTTAAGTTAAAGGGGGTCGGACGCAAAACCGCCAACCTGACTTTAATTCTGGGGCATGACAAACCCGGAATCTGTGTAGATATTCATGTTCACCGTATTTCCAATCGTTGGGGATATGTAAAAACCAAGTCTCCTGATGAAACCGAAATGGTGCTGAGGGGGAAACTGCCTCGCAGATACTGGAAGAGATATAACAATTTGCTCGTTACATTCGGACAAAATATCTGTAAACCCGTTTCGCCGTTTTGCGGGTCCTGCACTCTCGCAAAAATCTGCCCAAAAACTGGAGTGGTTAAACATCGCTAGCCTAAATATTGTATGAGCAAATGATGGACTCCATATATATTGTCCCCCTCATCCTAACTTTCTCCCTCCAGGAGAGAAGGGACTTTTTGCTTCCTCTCCCCATGAGGGGGGAGGATGATCTTTCCCTAGTGGCTCGCCGGTTAACCCGAGACAACTCTTTGTTAGTAAACAAAAGCGATTGCTCATTGGGTCCAGCGTCACGCTGGCCACGCCTAGAGGTCGACGATTTTTTTCTGTAGGGTGATGAGTTCTTTAATGCCTTTATCGGCGAGTTTGAGAAGGCCAGCTAATTGTTTGTCATCGAAGGGTTCTTGTTCGGCAGTTCCCTGGATTTCGACGTATCCGCCGGAACCGGTTTTGACAATATTGAGATCGACATCGGCATTGGAGTCTTCGCTGTAATCCAGGTCAAGCATTTTTTTTCCGTTAACAATTCCCACACTGACTGCGGCGACATAATCTTTGATCGGTAACTCATCGATCAATTTTTCCTTTTTCAATTTTTTCATGGCCAGGACCGTTGCCATAAAGGCTCCTGTGATGGAAGCGCAACGGGTACCGCCATCCGCCTGAATGACATCGCAATCGAGCCAGACGGTACGCTCTCCCAATTTTTTGAGGTCAATAACCGTACGCAGTGAACGGCCGATGAGCCTTTGGATTTCCTGAGTTCTTCCCGAAAGTTTGCCACGGGAAGCCTCGCGAGGGCTTCGGGTATTGGTGGATGAGGGGAGCATGGAATATTCCGCTGTAACCCAGCCGCTGTTTTTGCCTCGCAGGAAGGAAGGGACTTTCTCCTCAACTGTGGCCGCACAAATGACTTTGGTGTTTCCCACCTGAATGAGAACAGAGCCTGCCGGGTGCAAGGTGTAGTTTTTAGTAACTTTGATTTTTCG
>JAPKCW010000016.1:0-20316 GCA_028822815.1 Nitrospinaceae bacterium
GGTGGCACGTTTCAAGGCTGATCTGGACGCGGAAAAAGCCCGGCAGCTAAAAATACTCGCCGAGGGTCCGCTGGAAATTAACAAGGCCGTGGCGGAGCGCGAGGAATTGCTGGTTCAGATCAAGCTGGCGCAGAAAATGCTGGAGCGCAATCAGGAACTGAACCAGAAAGGTTTTGTCTCCACCACCATTTTGGATGAGGCGGAAGAAAAACTGGAAGTGTTGAAGGCCCGGATCAATCTGGCGAATGAGGAATTGAAACTCAAGCAAAGCCAGTTGCAAAATGACAGCCGACTGGCGCAGGCCATGGTCGACAGGGCCCAGGCAAATCTTGATGAAGAAAAGATTCAACTCTCTTATGCCACCATCACCGTTCCCATCGATGGTATTGTTGCGTTTGTCTCGACTCAGGAAGGGGAAACGGTGGTGGCCAGCCTCAATGCCCCGACATTTGTCACGCTGATTGACCTTCGCAAACTGGAGGTCACGGTTTTTGTCGATGAAACGGATATCGGGCGAATCGAGGTCGGGCAAAATGCCAAGTTTACCGTGGACACCTATGCCAACAAGTTCTTCAATGGTAAGGTCCGGGAAATTCATCCGAAGGCGGTGATCAAGGATAACGTGGTGAACTATGAAGTGATCCTGGATATTAAAAAGAAGAAGGTCGCAAAACTGAGACCCGAGATGACCACCAATGTCGTGATCACTACCGGAACCCGAAAAAATGTTCTGACTCTGCCGAAAGGAGCGGTCAAACGGGAAGGTAAAAAAACTTTCGTTGTCATGCAAGTTAACGGCGAATTGGAAGACAAACCTGTTGAGTTGGGCTGGCGCGATAGCGGCCAAATCGAAGTGGTCTCGGGTCTCAATGAAGGAGCCCTGATTGGCATTCCCAACAAACTCTTAAAGAAAAGACGCAAAGGTAGAAGGCCGTGAATCTTATTGAAATGAACTCCATCTGCAAGAGCTACCGGAATATTGGTTTTGAAACCCGCGTCCTTGAGGATGTGACGCTTCATATCAAGGAGGGGGATTACGTCAGCATCATGGGTCCTTCCGGTGCAGGGAAAAGCACACTCATGGCAATTATGGGATGCTTGTCCCAGCCCACCAGCGGGGAATACATCCTGGATGGGGAGGAGGTCGGTCAATTGAACGACCGAAAACTTTCCCGCGTCCGTAACGAGAAAATCGGTTTTGTGTTTCAAGCCTTTCATCTTCTGCCGGGAGTCACGGCGCTGGAAAACGTTATCCTGCCATTGGTTTATGCAAAACGGCCTCCGGGCAACATCAAGGAAAAAGCCCGGGAGCTACTTGCCAAGGTGGGGATGGAACACCGGCTGCATCACACACCGGGGCAACTTTCTGGCGGTGAGCAACAGCGGGTCACCATCGCGCGATCCCTCATCAATAATCCTCGAATTATTCTCGCAGACGAACCCACAGGAAACCTCGATTCAAAAAACGGCAGAGAAACCATGAAGACCTTTGACAACCTTGTTAAGGAGGGCAAGACCATTGTGCTCATTACCCATGATTTGGAGGTGGCAAAACATGCCGGGCGTATCGTCTCCATCCGTGACGGGCAGATTGCTTCAGACCATGAGGAAAAAACTTTCTCTCTGTAAGTCCACCGAGACTGCGTATGCGAATTTTTAAAAATTTTGGACAGGCCCTGAGAGGATTACGATTGAACCGGGGCAACACATTTCTTATGACCCTGGGCGTGATGATCGGCATCGCCTCTTTGACGGTGATCGTGGCTATTGGCGATGGCATCAAGGTCAAGGTTCTCGACCGCATTGCCAATATGGGGTTTGGTCCGGAATCTTTCTCGGTGATCGCCGGTGCGGGAAGAATGTTTTTTGCCCGTTCGAAGAATACCGTCAGCATGACTCTTGAGGATGCCGAAGACCTGCTTGCACTTCCCACCGTCCGCTTGGTGGTGCCCCGCCAGAGAAAACGCCTGCAGATCATCAATAAAAAGGAGTTCACCAGCACCCGGGTTTATGGGGTGACCCCGGATTGGCAGTTGGCTCGCGGCTGGAAAATGGTGGATGGCGATTTTTTGTCCGACAGCGATCTGGATCGTAAAAGACGGGCAGTCGTGCTGGGTGCAACCCCGGCGCGGAAACTGTTCAAAGGCGAAGACCCCATTGGTAAAATGGTGCGTCTGCAAAATCAGTTCTATGAAGTGATCGGCCTGCTGGAAGAAAAGGGATTGACCGAAAGCGGATACGATCCGGACGACCGTGCCCTGATTCCGCTGACCACCTCCATGTCGCGCCTGACGCATGAGACTCACCTTCACAGTATCAAGGTCGTTACCCTGAACCCTTCGCAAGTGCCGGAAACCATGGAAACCGTACGCCAGGTTTTGCGCCGCAACCATAATCTTTCGGTTCTCGCCGCAGATGATTTCCGTTTCATCACTCCCGAAGGCATCATGCAATGGGTGACCGAATCGGAGCAGGCCCTGAACCGCATGTTGATCCTGATCTCAACGGTTTCACTTCTGGTTGGCGGAATCGTTATCATGAATATTCTTTTGGTATCAATCCGGGAAAGGGTTCGCGAAATTGGCATACGCCGTTGTTTTGGTGCGCGCCGATCCGATATCACTTTTCAGTTTTTGTTCGAGTCTGTTCTGGTTTCCCTGTTGGGCGGGATCATGGGAGTTGGATTGGGACTGGCTATTTCATTTGGTTTAAAACGGTTTGATGTTCTTCCAACTCATATAACGGTGGAGCCTTTTATTCTGTCGTTTGTGTTTTGTACGCTAATCGGTTTGATATTCGGGATTCACCCTGCCCGCAAGGCGGCCTTTTTGAGTCCTGAAGAATCCATACGATCCTAATTAAGGAAAATAATGATGAAAGTTTTTTCCTCACTCGGCATAGCGGTTAAGGCGTTGCTTTCGCACAAGACCCGCACCTTTCTGGCGTCCCTGGGCGTTTTGATCGGTATCGGCTCGGTGATCGTCATGGTGGCCATTGGCAAAGGTTCGCAGAAGGAGGTGATGGATGTCATCGCCGGGATGGGAGAAAACCTTATCACCATCAACGCCGGGGAAATGAAACGGCGCGGAGGGCGTCTTCGGCTTACAGGCAACGTGACTACCTTGACCGTTCGGGATGCGAACCGGATCATGGAAGAAATTGGCGAGGTGGAAGGGGCGGCACCTTTTGAAGAAAAAAGTATGGTGGCCAAGTTTGGCAATAATTCCGCAGAAACTCGCATTGCCGGTTCCACTCTCGATTTCCCGGTTATTCGTGACTATAGCCTGCAAAGTGGTGAGTATTTTTCTGAGAGGGATGCAAAAACAGCTAACCGTGTTGCCATTATAGGAATGACGGCGGTCAAAAATCTTTTTGGCGAAGAAGACCCGCTGGGTCAGGTTATCAAGGTGCACTTCATGCCATTTAAAATTATCGGCGTGTTCGAACCGAAAGGCGTGGACACCAATGGGCTGGATCAGGATGACCTGATTCTGATCCCCATTTCAACCTATATGCGCCGGATCGTCAACCAGACTCATATCACTCGAATTTTTGTCCGCGTTTCATCGCGGGAAAACATCGTCAAAGCTTCAGAAAAAATCCACGAACTTCTCAGAGAAAGTCATAAACTCACCGATGATCGAAACGACGACTTCACCCTCATCAGCCAATTGGATCTGGAAGAACTGAAAAAAGAAACCACAGAAATGTTTACCAAACTGATTGTGGGAGTTGCCGCTATATCTTTACTGGTAGGCGGCATCGGTATTCTGGCGGTGATGTTGATATCGGTCAAGGAACGCACACGCGAAATAGGAATAAGAAGAGCCGTGGGTGCGACCCGCAGGAATATCATTCACCAGTTTCTTTATGAGTCTTTGATTATCGGGTTTCTGGGCGGTGGACTGGGAATTGTTCTGGGTGTGGGGTTGACGCTGGGTCTGACTCACTGGGGTCACTGGACTTTGATTCTTGATCCGAATTCCATTTGGATAGCAAGTTGGGCCTGCGCCGGACTCGGTATTTTTTTCGGCGTGTTCCCCGCCATCAAAGCCTCCAAACTCGACCCCATGGAAGCCTTGACTATTGAGTAGACCCGCTTAATGCTGGCCTGGGCACAAAAAAAGGGGTTCGCCCCCTTGACAGTGGACGAACCCCTTTTGTGTTGTGAGTAAAAGACTAGATAAAACAATCAAACGTTTGCAACAAACCACATTTAGCCGCGACACGGTTTGAACGCAGTAAAGAGTTATTGCACTCTGGCCCCACGCCTAGTGGCGCGGGCTAGAACATTATGCCGCCGTGGTTTGCGGCGATCATGCCGATCAACATGGGTATGGAAAGCCAGGCGTTGGTTCTGCTGGCGAGAAAAGCTGATCTTTTCGCTTTAGCCAGGGCATCGCCTTCGAGTTCACCGGCGATGATCTTTTTCTGGTTGGGCCAGATGATGAACCAGACGTTCCCTGCCATGATGATGCCGAGCAACATGCCGATCATGATTTCCCCGCTAGGAATTCCTTGAACCGTTCCACGACCGGCCATGTAATAGGCGATGCCGGTGATGACCGTCCACAACGCCGCGTGCCGGAACAAGAACAGGGCGCGGGGCAGAATGATCTGGGTGTATTGTTTGGCGGCACCTTCCTCCACCATTTTAGGCATGGACTGGACCTGAACCAGATTGAAGAAGTACAGCAACCCGATCCATAAAATTCCGATAATTACATGAAAAAATTCAATTACCCACATTTGGTTTTCCTCTCAATAATTGTTGATATTTATTGGTGGGGCAGTGTTACAAAAATATTTATTTGTTTTGCTTAATTAAGGAATCAGGCGAAATTTCTGCCTATGAGGAATGCTTCTAGTACTTAGGATGGTGAAAATCGGTATAAAGATTCAATATTTCTTCTACTTAGAGGGATTTTAGCAGAAATAGCCTCCATTTTCCATAGCCTGAGCAACGGGTCTAGTTTTGGACCATGAACCAAAGCAGGGCTAGAAAACCAAAAACCAGGGCAAAAATCAGGATGTTTCGGAAAAATTCGCTCGCCTTCTCAGGCTCGGCAGATGGATTTCCCAGTGCTGTGAGCCTTTCTTTCAGCAGGTGGTTTTTTTGGATCAGGTCGGCTGTTTCGGCCTTGAGTTTTTCGATCTCGTCCCGGAGACGCAGGCGATCAACCTTGAGGGTTTTGGATTTTTTGATCTCTCGTTGCAGGGCTTCTTCAGGACCCAGGGTCAGGCCGTCTTCTTCCGGTGGTTCTTCCCAATGTTCGCTCATTCAATGTCCTTTTTTCACCATGGGAAACGCATCGCTGGCTTTAGTCAGGCGTTGCAACTGGCCAGGACTCAGTTTCAGTTCGGCGGATTTTGCAAACTCTGCAACTTGTTCCTGTTTCCGCGACCCCACGATGGCGGTAAAAATATTATCGCGGGTGAGCACCCAGGCCAGAGCCACTTCAATCGGTTTATGGTTTAATTCATCAGCTAGTTCGCGTACGGTTTGCCAGACTTTTTTGGCATGCGGGTACACCGATGCCGTATAGAGAGAACTGTTTTTCCGGGTGGGCATTTTCAGGTCTTCCTGGCTCATGGGTTTTGCCAGCAGGCCTTGTGCCGTGGGAGAGAAGGCCATATAAGGAATGCCGGAATTTTTGCAAAGGCTTAAGCTTTCCCCTTCATAGGCTCGGTCTAACAGGCTGTAGGGAACCTCGTTCATGGAAAATGTTTTGAGTTTGTTTCCCAGCAGGGTTAAGTCCGGCGCCTGGAAATTGGAGAGCCCTATGGTTGTGGCTTTTCCGCTTTCTTTGAGCGCGTTCATGAACTCGGCGAGCCGGGCACTTTTGTCACGATTGTTGAAATAACTTCCCGGCCAATGGATCAGGTAAAGGTCGACATAATCCCGGCCCAAAGCCTTGAGGGAATTATCCAGACATTGCTGATAGGCTTTGAGAGTCAGTTCAGCATCGGGCCAGATTTTGGAGATGATGATGACGGAATCTTTTTTGGAACCCAGGGCTTTGCCCAGTCGGCGTTCCGATTCTCCATCGCCATAGCCTTCAGCAGTATCGAAAGCGGTGATGCCGTGGTCGAGGGCGGTATGCACGACTCGTTCGGCGTCTTTTGGGGAACAGATATTTCCCCATCCTCCGCTGGGGGCGATTTGCCAGCATCCCAGGGTGATCTGGCTCCAATCCTTGTTGATTCCATTTATCCGGCCATGGTTCACGCAACCCACCTGAAGTAGGTAACGCGCGTCCGGTAATTTTTGTTTCCATTTATATGGGTTTCTCCGTTTTCGAGATGGGAAACATGTTCACGGAACCTCCAGAGTTTCCAGGCCACAGTCAGGACGGAGATTCCAGCCAGAAGGATCACCCCGGCGATGAAGTAAGCGATCAGCGTGGGGTAGATAAAAATAAGGACGGCCAGGAGAAACAGAATCCCGCCAAAAATAAATGTTCCCTGCGTCAGTGCCTTGTGACCCTGGAGAAAAAATTTGTCTGTAAAAGGATTGTTATTAATCATGGTAAACCTCTCGTTCAAAAATATTTCTTCTTTCATTATATACATAAAATCCAATCCCCGACTTGTCAACCCCTTCTGCCAAGGAGACCTTTGCGTAAGTCGTAAAAACGGAAAAGCGAGATGTTTCGAGGGCCTCAGCATGACGACTGCGGAGGTTTGGGGGTGTCATCCTGAGCTTGTCGAAGGAACTCGGGGTTATGCAAAGCTCTCTCTGCTAAGGGGTGCTCGTTGTTGCTGGAGCAGTCGCGTGATTTTTTTGAAATCTCTTTTCTGCTGGGCCATGGGGCGTTTCCAGTTGGTGACTCTGGGGCTGGGGTGATAGAGAGGGAATAGGGTGAAATCTGGAGTTGGAAGGGGTTGAGCAACGTTCTGGTTTAATTGAAAACGGGTGCCGAGGATAAGGTTGAGGGATTGCAGGGCAACGATACCAAGAGTGACCACCACCCTGGGGCGGATGATGCTAAGGGACTCTTTTAAAAGCGAGGCGCAGTTTTTAATTTCTCCGGCAATGGGCCTGCGGTTATTGCCATTCTCAAGCGGATTGCACAAAACGGCGTTGGTGATGAAAACCTCGGGGCGGGTCAAACCGATATGATTCAGCAGGATTTCAAAATTATCGCCGGACCGGTCGCCCTGAAACGGTACTCCCGTACGACCTGCGCCAAACCTGCCGGGAGCTTCCGCCACAAAAACAATCATGGTGTTTAATGAACCATTGGCGGAACTCAAGACAGCGGGTTGATCTGCGAGGCAGGGACATAAACGACAGGAGGCGGCTTTTTTTTCCAGACGGCGAAACGGTTTTGTTTTTTCAGATAGAGGGTTTTGGTCAGGAGTGGTCTGCTTCATTGCCGGGTTCCTCCTGGTCGTCTTCATCATCATCGACAGTTCGGCAAATAACAAAAAAACCTATGATAAGAAGGACGCTGGCAACCAGGGTGAGGATGATGTCCATGGGAGTTTTAAAAGGGTTTGACGGTGGCGAGGTAGATCATGCACGCGCCGACAATAAAAATGGCGATATGCACCATCATTGCGTATTTTTTTGGCAAGGAGTCTTTTTTTATTTGTTTGCCGTTTTGAACGCCGAGTGCGATCAGAATAACCAGCAGTCCTAATTTCCAGTAGATCCATTGCGATTCGGAAAAAACTCCAGTCTTTATGGCAAGCACCGTTCCGGAAATGAGGGTCACTCCTAAAATAGGATAGTAGATGAACTTATGGATCCGATTCTGGGTTTTTCTGAGACCTTCTGCTTCTTCGGCAGTTTTCAGGCGCAAGCGGAGCACAACGGAAAGGGATTGCACAAACAAGGTTCCAATGACCAGACACATGGATATCATGTGCAGGGTAAGAAAAAAGTTTTTCATTTAAAATATTCCATTTTGTTAGGAGTTTTCCGGGGCGGGAGCAGTTGGTTCTGTTGCCCAATAGGCGCGGCTGGAAAAGATCAAGGCCATTCCTATTCCGCAATAAATTGCGGCAACGACTACATATCCCCCTAGATATTCATTGTAGGAGCGCAAAAGGACTCCAAGGCCCATCATCATCGGGATCAAAAAATAAAATGGTTTGGCGAATATTTGATGGATGCGTACCGGGTCCTCCAGTCCATAAATCCGGGTTTTATTTTTCCGGGCGGTTTTGCTCAATACAAACTTTCCTTTAACCAACCCGATCACTGCGGCGGTGATTCCGGAAAGGATGATAGCGACTTGAGTCGCGTTTTGCTCCTGACCCGCGAGCTGATACATGCCAAAACCGCGGGCGACAAGGAACAGTCCAACGACGCACCAAAATCCTCCAGCGATGGAAACAAGGCTATTTTTAGTCAAAAGACCCCCATTGATAGGTTAAGGATTAGATGATAATAGCAGGGAAAGGTTTCATCTTCCTATAATTTTACGGATCCGTTTTTCTGGGAATATTCCCTCGCACCAGGCGAACAGACATTCTGCCGGTTCTGCTTTTATGTAATGGGCGTGTTTCCCCATTTTTAAAATCGAATATAGTTCCGTCTTGTCCTGACTCACCTTGTAGCCAGATGGTTGCCTGAGCCCCGGGAGGAAAAACGGTTTCCAGATAAATCTCGTTGCCATACTTATCCTTGTTGATTTCTTCAGGGTTATACAAGGTGAGGATTTCGTCCTCGTTGGGTAGTTTCCAGTCTTGAAAGCCGCAGAATTTAATCGCATTCATATCAATGTACCAATCCTTGGCTTCATCCCAACTGAACCATTTACCATCCCTTTGCCATCCGTCTTCTCGTAACCACATGAGAGTGGTTTTGGTGTCTGTCAAGGTGCCATCCTGATTGTCTTTAAATCTATTTGGGTCGGACATAATAATTAAATGATTTTATGTATTAGAGTTAATGGTATCCAGGGGAATCTTTTTTACACGGGTCATTAGCCCCTCCAGATCAAAAGTGGGTGCATTTTTAAGTACTTTATCATTGATGATGTTGTTAAAGGAAATTTTTAGAAGATTATTGGACCAAACGATAAATGGAGTCCCCAGTAGTATGCGCTTTACGGTGCGTCGAGAAATTTTCACCTGGGCATTTGAATTCAGCAATTCAGGATTGTTGTGCAACACGGCCACGGTTTTCACGGCCATCCATAAAGGCCAGATGCAAAAAAGGCGCAATGCGATCTCTGTTCTGGGGAGGGACAGAGTGAATTTTAAGGCATCGTGCAGGTGACCGTTGGTTTTACAAAGCAAACTTTCCAGGATTTGCAGGTTTTTTTCCATGGATACCCCGGAATGAAATTCCTCCACGGTCAAACCTTTTTCAGAAATGATGCTCTTTGGAATATACGACCAACCTCGGTCGCGGTCGGCAATAATATCTTTGGATATGTTGGTCATTTGGAGACCCAGTCCGAAAGATACAGCATTTTGGCGCATTGTGTTGCGTGCAGTTTCTGACAAATGCGGCAGTTTTTGGAAAAACAGATTGCAAAGCATTTCTCCTACGGCTCCTGCCACAAAATAACAATATTCTTCCAGGTCCTGTATGTTTCCCAACGGAGTGATTTCGCCAAACTGAAAACGGCTTTGAAAAAATGCCATGCCCTTTGCCATTTTTGCAATGGAAGGAATGATCTGGGCCTGATGATTTTCGGGGAGCGAGTCAAAGACCTTGAACACTCGTCTGACCTGGTTGAGAAGATCCAGGTCATTGGGGCTGCCATCGACCGCCACGCATTCCCCAACCCATGCTGTGAGGTTTTTGCCACGGAAATCCCGGTCTTCGATCAACAGTGAAAACTCCATCAGGAGTTTGATTTTTATTTTGGGATTCAGTTTGGCGGCATCTTCAACCGTATCCACGATCCGGCAAAAAAGATAGGCAGTGAGAATACTACGGTATAACGTTCCTCTTAAGATGGATATGTTGAGCGCAAAGGTTCTGCTAACTTTGGGAAGCGTTTGTACGCAATAGGTCCAGTCGTCCATGTGTGCAAAATAAAATTCCCCATTCAAGGGGAAATCTGGGGCCAAAAAGATTTAAAATGATTAAAGAAAAAAAGGGAATAGAGGGTTGTTAGAAAAGCCTGAAGCTCCACGAAGTAAAAGTATCCAGTAAGGCCCGTTACTTATTATCAGGAATGGAGCACTTCCTTTTCCAGGCCTTCGACCCTTTTGGCAATTTTTAAAATCTCGGAATGCACTTGGTTGATGATATCTTCAGGGGTGCTGGTCCCTGCGGTAATTCCCACATGCTGCTTCCCAATGAACCATTCCTGATTCAATTGGTGAAACGATTCGATGTGGTGTGCCTCAACGCCTTTCTCTGTGCAAACATGTACCAGCTTTTTCGTGTTGGAAGAATTAAACCCGCCAATGACGATCATTAAATCAACTTGGTCGGCCAATTCATGTACCGCTATCTGCCGGTCGCGGGTAGGCTGACAGATTGTATTGACGAATGCTACATCATCCACATAATCAAGAGCCCGGATTTTTTCCACGAGGTCCTCAACTTTATCGGTTTGCTGGGTAGTTTGCGTGACGATTCCCAGTTTACGGTTGCCAGAGTCCTTAATCTTGATAAAGTCGTCCTCGCTATTGATGACCAAATGATCATCCAGATCCCCTACGATTCCTTTAACTTCCACATGGTCTTTCTGCCCGATCACAACAGGAAAATAGCCCTTTGTTACTAATGATTTAATGGTTTGATGGACCCTCATCACCAGCGGACAACTTGCATCGTAGACAATGAATCCGGCATCATCCAGTTGTTTTTTTGTTTTTTCAGCCGCTCCATGGGCAGTGATCATGACTTTCTTGGTCTTGATTTTTTCTATGTCCTCGATTCCCGGTACCAGAGAAACTCCATTTTGTTTTAAAGATTCGCTGACTTGCGGGTTATGAACCAATTGGCCCACTATGGTCAGGTCGGATGCGAATTCGGGGGACATGGCAAGATTGATGGCATCCTGCACTCCAAAACAGGTGCCCATTGCGCTGGCAAGGGAAACTTTCATTTACAAATTCCTTATTAGAAATATTTTTGGCTTCATTTGTTAAGCAACAGGTTAAATAATAACAAACTGGGTAAGAGTTTTAAAGGGAATCTCTATTATTTTCTATAAGGCCACCACTAGACATGGGGCCAGAGGGTAATAGCCTGTTTAGTGAGCAAAGAGTTGTCTCGGCTCAAAAAGCCCCTGCTAGTTGCCACCGGAGGCTCGCCGGTTATTTGGTGAGGAGGTTTTTTATCATTTGCCAGGTCGTTTGACGGCTGATATCGGCAATAGACTCTGTTAGCGGGATATTTTTAGGACAGACCTCAACGCAAACCTGTGCATTTCCGCAATCGGTGATGCCTCCTTCTCCCATGATGGCATTCAGCCGGTCTTCTTTTTTCATTTCTCCTGAGGGGTGCAGGTTAAAAAGGCGGACCTGATTGAAGGTGGAGGCCCCTAAAAAGGAATTGTCAATGGTAAACTGGGGACACGCTTCCAGGCAACACCCGCATGTCATGCATTCTGACATGACATAACGTTTGGCGCGATCCTGATCCGGCATGATCGGTCCTTCTCCGATGTCATGGCTCCCGTCAATTTCGATCCAGGCTTTGACTTTTTTCAGGTTATTAAACATACGTTCCCGATCGACCTGCAGGTCACGTAGGACCGGAAATTTAGACATGGGTTCCAGGACAATCGGTTTTTTCAATTTGTCCACCAGCGCAGTGCAGGCCTGCCGGACCCGGCCGTTGATCACCATGGTGCAGGAGCCGCAAACCTCTTCCAGGCAATTACAATCCCATGTAACCGGATTCACCGTTTTTCCGTCCTCTGTTGCGGGAGCTTTCTGGATTTCCATCAGGCAGGAAATGATATTTGCATAAGGTCTGTCGGGCACCTCAAATGTCTGCCAGTATGGCGGAGAACCGGGTTTGTCCTGACGTTTAACCTTTATGGTTATGGTTTTTTCAGTCATAGCGATTGTCAGTCATATTTTCTCGGCCGTGGGGTCACCAGCGAGGTGTTGACCTCTTCGTAGGTGATCTCTGGCTGATTGTTTTTATATTGAGCCACTGTTGTTTTAAGCCATTTTTCGTTGTTGTCCTGGAACCGTTTCATATAGTCGAGATGGCCGGAAGGAAACCTCTCTTCAGTCACTTCTCCATATTGTTTTTGTTCGAGGTAATCGATGTATTCATGAGGATCGAAATCCTTTGGCTGGTTCAAGTCAAAGTCCGGTTTGTAATGGCTTCCGCGGAATTCGTCTCTCATTAAAGCGCCTTTAGTAATGATTTTAGACAGATGGATCATGCAATATAACTGGTTGATGAAACTGGGTGACGGGTTGGCCCAGTCAGTCGTGTCCAAACATTTCACATCCTTGAACCGGGTCTCAATATCCTCAATCGCATGTGAGGCTTTCTCCAAGGATTTATTATCCCGGACAATGAGAACATTTGCCAGCATGATATTCCCCAGTTCCTGATGCAATTTATGCGGGTTTTCGGAGCCATTCATATTTTTGATATCATTGAATCGGTTTTTCCAGTGTGAGCGGGCATCATCGAAGATTGTGGAAGGGATATCATCCACCGATTTTTCAAGGGAGTCCACATAGTTCATAATGCCCCGGGCCATCATCAGTCCTGTATAAATACAGCTCAATAATGAGTTGGCTCCCAGCCGGTTGGCACCGTGATATTGGTAATCCACTTCTCCTGCCGCATACAGTCCGCGAATGGAGGTCATCTGGTTTTTAGGAGACCCGTGATCGATCATTCCGTGGCTGTCCGGACCGTAGTCGGTCCATAGTCCTCCCATGGAATAATGCACTGCGGGAAAAATTTTCATGGGAGTTTCGCGGGGGTCCACACCGGTGAATTTGGTATAGATGTCCAGGATTCCACCCAGGCGGTTATCCAGGAATTTTCTCGATTTATGCGTCAGATCGAGATAGACCATTGGGTCCCCGCTAATTCCCAGATTCTGGTTGTAGACGATGTCATAAATTTCGCGGCTGGCGACATCTCTGGGAACGAGATTTTTGAACAGAGGATATTTTTCTTCCAGAAAATAATAGCGTTCGTTCTCAGGGATTTTCTTCGGGTTGCGGTTGTCATTAGCCTTGCGCGGCACCCAGACGCGCCCACCTTCACCACGGGCCGACTCGCTCATCAGCCGGAGCTTATCCTGCCCGGGTATGGCAGTGGGGTGGATCTGGATGAACTCGCCATTGGCAAACTTGGCCCCCTGCATATAAGCGGTGGTGGCGGCGGCTCCGGTATTGACAACGGAATTGGTGGACCGCCCATAAACCTGTCCGGGTCCGCCGGTGGCTAATACTACGGCATCTGCTTTTAAGGTATAGATCTCATCGGTTCTCAGGTCGTGAATCACCGCACCTCGGCAGATTCCTTCTGAATCAAGAACGGCCCCCAGGTATTCATGCCATTCCAGTGTTTTTGCTGAACCGTCATGCACATGGCGTCGGACCTGTTCATCGAGCGCGTAAACGAGTTGTTGTCCTGTGGTGGCTCCGGCAAAAGCGGTTCGGCTATACAACGTGCCACCAAATCTGCGGAAATCGAGATGCCCTTCTCCGGTCCGGTTAAACGCCACTCCCATCCGGTCCATCAGGTGAATAATGGTTGGACCCTGGTAGCACATGTCGCGCACCAGAGGTTGGTGGGCCAGAAAGTCTCCACCCTTAATAGTGTCATAAAAATGTTTTTCCGGGGTATCACCTTCGTTTTTTGCGTCGATGGCGGCATTGATGCCTCCTTGTGCGCAAACCGAATGGGAGCGTTTTAAGGATTGGTAAGAAACCACGGTCACTTCCCCGTTGCGTTCACAAAATTTCATGGCCAGGGCCAGCCCTGCCAATCCACCTCCAACGATGACTATTTTTTTCTTTCTGTTTTTCATATCCTCATCTCGCAACCGTTGCTTCAACAGGAAGCGGGTTCATATTAAACTCCGCTACGGTTGCTAAAGCTAGAACAGTAAGTGCCAAGCCGATCATTGCGAAAACGATTGACCCGTTTCTTTGGGCTTTTTCGCCAATTAAAATCCCCCATGAAACGCAGAAACCCCATAGACCGTTACTGAAGTGAAAGGTCGCTGAAACAATACCAATGGTGTAGATCAGTATTCCTTGCCATGTCTGAAATTCGCCATTCATAATGTCCATCAAAAATGGCGCGGCTTCAAAATGGTGTTTACCCTCCCATAGTTTGGGTGCCACCGTGGTACCCAGATGGTAAATTAGAAAAACAAAAACAATAGCCCCAGTCATGCGTTGCAATGTGTAAAGGCCATTGCGTGGGTACCGATACCGAATCAAATTGGTTTTGGAAATATTCATAACATAAAACCCCATTACAGAATGAAACAGTAGGGGTATATATATACAAGTTATTTCGACGACCAAAAGGAAAGGAATACTGTTTATCGCGTCAATGCTGAGCTGGTAAGGCCAAACACCGACGGTGCGCAGGGAGTTGACACAAATATGAACAACCAGAAACGCACCAATGGGTACGATTCCAGTCAGGGAATGGAGTTTTAAAAGCAGGTAATGAATCTCATCTTTAGAAGGTCTGGCCATAATATCGAGAACGAATTAATTACCTGATTAATCAGTTAATAAAATCGGAACAGGCTGTTTCCAGACTTGGGTCACATTTTGGCGCAAAAATGGGCATCACACAAGGGTTATCACTGGAGGAGAGGAAGAAAATGTAACAAATATGAAGGAGGGGGAGTTAAAAGTCGGATTCCATTAGAGGGCGTTGCTTAAAATCGGGATTGATTGGCCTGTCCTCGGAAAAGATTTTCAGGTGAACCGGATCCTGCACATAAAAATCCACAAACCCGCATTGGCAACAGATGCTGGTTTGCAAGGGAACACTTTTTTCGACCCCGTGGTCTTGCCGGACAACCATGATTAATTCATTGGTCTTGCTGGTCCTCAGACTAATGTCGCCCTTAATGATGCTTTTTTCACCGCACTTGCTACAGGTATCTCTGTGATCGGACATGCCGAGGCTCCTTGAATGAAGGGATTTCCCAATTCATGGGAATCAGGAGTTGCGTCCTGAAGCCTGATTATACCACAACTTGGGCGAACGGAAATTACCGTACCGCCTGCGGGGAGGGTGAGCTACCCCGCCGAAATGCTGAACACGTTTTCTGGAACCTGGATGCGGTTTAACAACGCTTCTGCTTCATTCACCAAACCCATTCCCTCATTTACTCTTTGCCGCAGTTCTTTACCTGCGTGAAAGCTGGGTTTGCGTCGTACCGGCAGCTGAATCAACTCTCTGGTCAGAGGTTTTTTCGCCACCCGGGCCTTGTACTCATTGACTTTGAATGATCCGAATCCTTGAACTACGACACGCCCGTCTTTATGCAGGGTTTCCATGATAGAATCCAGAAACACGGTCAAATAAAGGTTGGCCTCTTTTTTAGTCACATCCAACCGTAACGCTAACTTACTCACCAATTGCACTCGTGTCATGACTCCTCCCTTCGGGTTGACAAACATTTATTAAATGCTACAAACAGATAAAGCAAAAACCGGGCCAAAATGAGCGTAATGAATTAAGTCCAAATTTTTCATAAGGTTATCGAAAGGAGGGCAAACCTGTTGGTTTTTGGCTGGTTATGGCATTTGATAAAAGTGTTCACTTATGTGCACAGTGTAACCCTTGCTTATCTAACCCATTTGCCCTCTGGTAAAAGAGGCTACGGGCCTGAAATGGTGCGGTTATTTTCTTAACTATGTAAACGGAAACTTTATTTTTTCGTGGTGCAGAACGATGTCCATAAAAAAAATTCTGGTTTATTTAACCCATCCCCATGTTGAGGCTTGGAATTTCAGGCCGGAACATAAAGCTTTGTTGGAGAACCGGGTTCCTGGGTTAAAAGTAGAAGTATGCCTGAACTCCAAAGATTTCAGGGATCGTCTGCCTCAGGCAGAGGCGGTGATCGTCTGGGTTTTCAAGCAAGCTTGGCTGGATTCCGCGCCACAGTTAAAATTGATTGCTACACCTGCGGCGGGCAATGAATGGATCGAATTGGAGCCTCCAGAAAATTTAAAACTTTCATTTGGCGGATTCCACGGCAAGCTGATCGCCGAAAGCGTTATCGGGGCGATGCTCTATTTTTTGAAAGCCTTTCCTTTGTCAGCAAAAATGCAGGAACAGAAAAAATGGGCACGGGTCAAGATTGCTGAAAAACTAAGGTCGCTTCATAACAGCCGGGTTACCATTCTGGGGTTCGGAAGGATTGGCAATGTCATCGCTAAGAGACTGAAACCTTTTGGTTGCACTATTACAGGAATCAGAAGAAACCTTTTTCCTGTTCCGCGTTATTTTTCCACTGCAGATCGAATTCGCACTTTTGAAAATTGGCAACAGATTTTTGCACAGACCGATCACCTGATTTGTGCTCTGCCGGGTGGTGAGGAGACTGATGGAATATTGAAGCCGGAGCATTTTGAGGCATTGCCGAAGTCCTGCTATTTTTATAATGTGGGGCGGGGAAATATCTATCGGGAGAGCGATCTGGTCTCGGCGCTTAGAACCGGGGAAATTGCCGGGGCCTATCTCGATGTGTTTGACGAGGAACCGTTGCCCGAGACTTCCAAATTGTGGGAGATGGAAAACGTTCTCATTCAACCGCACCTGTCAGCGGTCTCACCCGAATACCTGGAACTGTTTGTCGAAGAACTGGCCGCCAGCATGATGCTGGACCCATAGGTCGACTTATGCCGTCAGAAAAAACCACCCCCCCCTGGCCGTCACTGGAGCAATGCCCCTCATGAGAGGGGAGGATTAATCCGGTTAGTTCTTGCCCGGGGTTAGATTTTAAATTTAGCGACAAGGGTCCCTAAGCTAAGGGAAAGTTTTGCAAGTTCCCCTGCTGCTTCACTGGTGTCACGGGTGCCTTCTGTTGTCTGCTTGGCTTTAACAGAAACACCGGAGATATTCTGGGTAATTTCACCTATCCCCTGTGCGGCTTCCTGAACATTTCGCGACATTTCATTCGTCGTCGCGCTTTGCTCTTCAACGGAACTGGCGATGGTACTTGAAATGTCATTTATTTTATTAATGATTTCACTGATCTCAGCAATGGCATGCACCGCATTACTCGAACCGGCCTGAATTGATTGGACTTTCTTGCTAATATCTTCAGTGGCTTTTGCCGTTTGATTGGCCAGTTCTTTTACTTCATTGGCCACCACCGCAAACCCTTTGCCTGCTTCTCCTGCCCGGGCTGCTTCGATGGTAGCATTCAAGGCCAAAAGGTTGGTTTGTTCTGCGATCGAGGTGATCACTTTTACCACTTCACCAATCTCTTTGGAGCTTTCTCCCAATGTGCTGATCGTTTTATTGGTTCTACTGGTTACTTCGACAGCCTCTGCCGAAACCTTGGCGGCTTCATTTGCATTGTTTGCGATTTCATTAATGCTCGCGCTCATCTCCTCGGCACCGGTTGCAACAGTCTGGACGTTAACGCCCACCTGCTCACTGGTGCTAGCGACCACACCAGACTGGGAGGCAGTCTCTTCGGCGTTGGACGACATACTCGCACTGACAGAGGTGAGTTCTAAAGAGGGGTTTCTTTCGTATGGAAATCGGTGGCTTGCTGGAATTTGTGCCCGACCGTGATAAGGCCCGCTTCATCAAAATGCCTGCCCATCAATTGCAGACCGACAGGGAGGTTATTGGCAAAGCCGCAGGGAATCGACATCGCTGGTATGCCGGCAAGGTTGGCGGAGATGGTAAAAATGTCCGCCAGATACATCTGTAACGGGTCGTCCAGTTTTTCCCCGAGTTTGAAAGCCGGGTAGGGAGTGACCGGTGCGGCGATGACATCGCATTGCTCAAGCGCGTTTTCAAAATCCTGTTTGATCAATGTGCGTACTTTTTGGCCCTTTAAATAATAAGCATCGTAATAACCGGAACTGAGCACGAAGGTTCCTAGAATGATCCGCCGTTTCACCTCTTCGCCAAAACCTTCCTCGCGGGTGTTCTCATACATATGGACAAGGGTGTCGGACTTATCGGCGCGATAACCATATTTGACTCCGTCATAGCGCGAAAGGTTGGTGCTGGCTTCGGCGCAGGCGATGATGTAATAAGTCGCTACGGCGTAGTCGAGATGCGGCAGGGAAACTTCCACAGTTTGCATTCCCAGCGACTCAAGTGTGCGGATGCCTTCCTGCACTGCTTTTTCAACATCGGGGTTGATCCCGCCGGTACTGAAATATTCTTTGGGAATGCCGAGCTTCATGCCCTTGACATTTTTTTGCAGGGCTTGGGTGAAATCGGGAAGCAGTACATCGGCGGAGGTGGAGTCGCGCGGGTCTTTACCGCCGATCACGTTCATCAAGGTCGCTGCATCGGCAACGGTTTTGGTCAACGGCCCGATCTGGTCGAGTGATGAAGCAAAAGCCACCAGTCCAAACCGCGACACCCGCCCGTAGGTGGGTTTTAGTCCGGTCACACCGCAAAAGCTGGCAGGCTGGCGGATGGAGCCGCCGGTATCACTGCCGAGAGCGGCCACGCATTCGTGTGCCGAAACGGCAACGGAAGAGCCGCCGCTGGAACCTCCCGGTACCCGGTCCAAATCCCAGGGGTTCATTGTCGGGTGGTGGAAGGAGTTTTCGTTGGAAGAACCCATGGCAAACTCATCCATATTGGTTTTGCCCACTATCACGGCTCCTGCCTGGTGCAACTTTTCTACAACGGTGGCGTTATAGGGGGGAACAAACTGGTCCAGAATCTTTGACGAGCAGGTAGTGCGATGGCCTTCGGTGCAGATTAAATCTTTAACTGCGATGGGGATGCCGAGAAGCGGAGCATCTTCCCCGGCCGCGATCCTGGCATCGGCATTCTGCGCCTGTTCCAGAGCTTTTTCGCGGGTCAGGTGGACAAAAGCTTGAACCTTGTCTTCCACCTGATCGATGCGTGCGAACACCGCTTCGGTCAGTTGTACGGAGCTGAGTTTTTTCTGCCTGAGAAGCTCCCGGGCCTGAGTAATTGTTGAGCGGTGCATGAAGGGGGATATTTAATGATTTGTAAGTCTATGAACCGAAATAATTCTTTGTTTGCTCAATAAAGTCATTGCAATTAGCCAGCGGAGGCTCTCCGCTAGAGGATCTGCGGGACTTCGTAATGCCCCTTGTCGTGTGCTGGTGAATCGGATATCGGGTTGTGATCAGCGAAGGGTTTTTCAGCCGGTTCATCATCGCGGAACACGTTGTTGATTCCTAATACATGTGCCGTGGGTTCCACATCATCGGTGTTGACCTCTTCGAGCTTTTCAATGTATTCGAGAATCGTCCCCATTTGGCCCGAAAGCCGTGTTTTTTCATCGGGGGTCAATTTTATCCGCGCCAGCACAGCCATATGTTCAATATCAAATGACACCGAATACCTCTTATAAAAAGTAGGGGATAAATCAGGGTTGTCTCAACGAGTCATTGCTTCGTTCCCACCGGGCCACTAGCGTGGGGCCAACTGACAATAACTTTATTTGGCTAGCAAAGAGTTTTCTCGGCTTAAAGTGCCCTTGTTATCTGCCTCCCCTGCGTGGTATCTCTCTTCACTTGCCTTCATGCCCCGCAGGGGTACTAAGGGGCGGTTAGTCTGAGGAACTTTCTTTACGGTCTTTTTTCTTTTTCTTTTTCAGTTCGGCCATTTTTTCTGTGGCGACGATTTTGTTTGATTTGCGTGCCAGCCGTTTGGTTTTCTTTTTCAGCTTAAGGATTGCGGCCGCATCGTCACCTTTTTTGGAGGCTTCCGCCAAGTTGGATTTAGCCTTTTTAAGGTGTCCCTGAAGTTTTTCTACGTTTGCCATAATAAGTCGCGCCAATTTTAAAGGGTTTAGAGAAACGATATTTATACCAAATAATGCCTCAAACCACAACCACCAGGCGCCCGCGTGACCCGGGCGGCGGTTTCCCGGCCTTGGTTAGCCCTCGGCTTCTACAATCACTAGGGTGAAGTCGTCGGTGAAATCGCCGCCATCAAGGAAGTCTTGTGCATCTTGTTTGAGGGCTCGGCCCAGTTCGTCAGCGTTTCGGGATTTGCCCAGTTCCAGCGATTTTTGTCCCAGCCGATTGAGGCCATACATATCGGTGCCTTTGCCGCGGGCCTCGGTGAATCCATTGGTGTAGCAGATCAGTTTACTGTTGGGAGACAGGAGGGTTTCTAGTTCTTCGATTTCGTTATGGGAATTGATCATAAGCGGGAACCCTTTTTTGGTTTTAAGGTGTTGAATCGAGCCGGTTCCATAG
>JAPKCW010000156.1:0-4606 GCA_028822815.1 Nitrospinaceae bacterium
AAGACTGATAAACCCCTTTCACCGGATCAATCAAGTAGGGGAACTGCACCTTTTTCGGGAACTTACTGAGGTACCCCGCAACGGCCTCCCTGGAATCTCCATTGGTATTGATCCCCAATATCACTACTTGATCTTCACTCAACTGGCCTCTCACCTTATTAAACTCCATGGCCTGGTTCATGCAGGGAACACAGATATGGAACATGCCTATCAGAACTACTTTGCCTTTAAAATCCGACAACGCTACCTGTTTTCCATCCATGGACTTCAAAGAAAATTCGGGGGCTTGCTCCCCAGGTGAAGGGGCTCCCGCAAAAGCCGGAACAACCGCTAGAACTATGAAAATTAATGACAGTAATATTTTTCTCATATGCACTCCATTTCATGGAATATTTTTTTAGGAAATCGCCTCTTAAGTGAGGGATGGTTTCTGCCCTTAAATCCATTTTAGAGCAGGGAAAACCAATTTAAAAGGGATTTCAAAGATACGGGATAAAGCCACCATCAGGAGCCAAAACTCCCCCTTGACTTGGTGCAAATTTTATACTAAAAAATAGGGGTAATCCTTTAATTCTCCTAGGCTTTGCCCTGAGATACGAGCTTTAGTCCCAAGATAATATTACTATCTCAAGAGACCTTATCCTTTGCGGTGCGTCCCTAGGAACAGCCTTTTTTCAATAGGTTAGGGTTAAAGTGGGCGTTTAAACAATAAACTGAGAAGACCCGCCATTGGTTTTATTATAAAACCTCGCTCTTTTCTCAAAGAAAAATCGAAAACAACGAGTCACCCTTTTCAAGTTGCTAACTTTTGACATGAGGGTTTTAAGAATGAAAAAGATTTTGCTCCTCTCCAAAGTGTTGTTTGCTTTGGTCACATTGTTAACCTTCTCCCTTCCGGCTTTCGCCTATCAGGAAATCAATGTACAGAACGGAGGAACAATACAGGGAAACACAAAAATGATCGGGGAGATGCCCTTTCCCCGTCATTACCACCTTATTTTATTCCCCAACATCGATATGTGCGCAGAAGTGGATGTCGATGATGAAATGAACCGGGTTCTTGATGATTTTAAAATTTCACCGGATGGGGGACTCAAAGATGTGGTCATCACTCTGCAGCATGTCGAAGCCGGAAAGCCATTCAACAAAGAACCTATATTGATTACTTCAGAAAACTGCAAATTTTTTCCTGATGTCAATGTTATCCGGCAAGGAGAAACTTTTAAAATAGACAATCTCGATGCAGTCATGCATAACAGCCAAGTCTATCAAAAGGAAAGAGGGAAAATCCTGTTAAATATCCCCATCCCCGCTGAGGAAGTTTCGGATGGAGTAGTTAAGTTCAAAAAGCATTACAAGATCATGCAGATGATTTGTGGAATGCACGAGTTCATGCAGACCTGGGGTTACCGAATACAAAATCCCTATTACTTCATAACCAATCTGGATGGAAACTTCAAAATCGGGGATATCCCGCCGGGAGAATACGTAGTTAATGCCTGGCACTATTTGATGAAATCGCAACAAAGGAAAATCAAAATCGTCGCAGGCGAAACGATTGACCTGAAGTTCGTGTTTGACGCAGACCGGGTTACTCGACCTTTTTACGAAACCATCAAATCTGGAAGAATCAAAAAAGACGCGGTTTATCCGGGAACCGCAAAAGGAAGAGAATTGGGGCGCTAGCTTGAAGCCATTGAAAAAATCCGGTATTTTTTACTGGCTTGGAGTGTTCCACCTGCTCCTCTTATTTACTCTGACAACCTCTGCCCCCACATGGGCGTTCACCCCTCCTCCTTCTGAAGATGTTCCCAAAACCTTTACCCTTAAAGGTAAACAGATCGCCCTTAATAACCTGAGTAATCCGTACAAAAATGATCCCAAAGCCCTTAATAAGGGCGGTACCTTATACACAAAACATTGTTTTTTATGCCACGGTGATCTACTTAACGGTAACGGCCTGTTTGGAAAAAGTTTTTCCCCACCTCCGGCTGATTTCACCCGGCTCGACTCAATCCTCTCCCGACCTCAGGCTTATACTTTCTGGCGTATCATGAAAGGAGGCAAAGGACTTCCGGAAAAATATCAACCCTGGAACTCTGCCATGCCAGCCTGGGAAGAGACCCTGAGTGCAAAAGACGTTTGGAAAATCATCACCTATATTTACCAAACTGCAGGACAATGGCATACCAAACCTGGCAAACAAGGACCCCCTTCCCTGGAAAAAGGAAAGCAGGTCTATCTGCAAAAATGTGTCTATTGTCATGGCGAAGGAGGAAAAGGGGATGGCCCATCGGCCGATTATTCGATGCCGCGACCAAGAAACCTGACAAAAGGTCATATCAAAATTCGCTCCACTTCCTTTGGGAAGATTCCAACCGATAAGGACTTGTTCAATGCCATTACCAACGGGATGCGGGGAACCACCATGCCGGGCTGGAAGCATCTTCCAAAAAATGACCGTAAGAGCCTGGTAATATATATTAAGTCCCTATCGCGAAAGTTTGAAAAATTCAAAAAAAGAGGCAAAACCCATGAAACAATCAAAGTAGGCAAACCACCAGTTTTGTCTCCGGAAAGTTTAGCGCGAGGCAAAGAACTGTTCATGGCCAATTGCTCCGGGTGCCATGGCGTAGAAGGGCGGGGAGATGGGGTGACCACCCAACGCATTATAGATTATTCATCCAATGCCATCTGGCCGAGAAACCTGAGCCAACCCTGGACCTTTCGCAGAGGCAGTTCCCGAGAAGATATCTTTAAAACTCTGCGCACGGGCCTTTCCACAACCGCGATGCCCAAGTTTTCACCAAGAATTTTCAAGGACGAACAAATTTGGGATATCGTCAACTTCGTCAGCAGCGCCCTGATTCCCTCTGCCAAGCCCAAATCGCAAAATCCTATCCACGCTAAAAAAGTGGAGGGAGAAATTTCGGACGACCCTAATGCGCCTGTCTGGAAAAATGCGCAAGCCAGCTATATCTCCTTAGGATGCCAGCTTCAGGCAAGGCCCAAATCCTATTTCCCAACCGTTCGCAACTTGACCATACGGGCGGCACATAACGGCAAAGAAATCGCCCTTTATATTCATTGGGACGACCCATCCCTCGATCCGAAATTAAAAAAGTTTACAGCGGTTGAAGAATCCCCTTCCCCACCTCTGCCAGAACACCTACAGGGAAAAGAAGCGGATGAACCTCTGGAACCCGTCATCCCCGAATACCCGGATGCCATCGCAGTACAATTTCCCGTTAGCCTGGATACGCATAAACCCTACTTCCTCAATGGCGATGCCGATCACCCCGTTAACCTATGGAAATGGACGACCGCCACAAATAAAGCTATAGAGATAAACGCCTATGGATTAGAAGGATGGACCACACAGAAAGGATCCGCCGTTAACGTCAAAAGTCATTTCAGGTTTGGAAGGTATTCCCTGATTTTAAGACGCGCATTTAAAGGGGGAGACGACGATATCCAGTTTCAAACCGGCAGACCCATCCCCATCGCCTTCAATGTTTGGGATGGATACCACGAAGAGACCGGCAATAAAAAATCCATCTCCAGCTGGTTCACCCTCTGGCTCGATGAATAACCCGGCGTACCCGCGAGTTTATTTTCCTGACAGTTCCGCCAAACCAACCTTCCCACACGATTCCCTCTTGTGACACTTCTGCTTCCATGAGCATGTAATATTTTTTCCATAGTCTTAATGCCCAGAATTATCCTTCCTTTCAATTTCTCCGCAAAACAGGAGCCGGCATCAAGATCAATATCAGAATTGTTGGAATTGATCGTTTCAACATTTTCAGTCCTCCGAATACCCCAATATTGCTATAATTTAGCCATTCATACAATTTGTCATCTTTTGATTCATCCCGCTCAATCTTTCATCCTCAAAAATGGATTGCCACGATATGCAAAAAGATAAAAAAGTTGAACCGCCTCAAAATGAAGTTAAGCAGGAACCAACAATGAGTCTGTCAGCCAAGGTTGTTTTGGCTGTTTTTATAGCTTTGTTGGTGACTCTGTTCGTTTTAATGTGGAAGGGATTAGGAGGCGGGCCAATCATAACTCCACGTTCGGCACTTTAATGTCATATCAGAATAATAAGGATAGTGTTTTATGATTTCAAAAAATAACATTACAAGATGTGCAAAGACCATTAAACAGTTAATCAATAGATGTGAGTCCTATGGAGAATTTGATAAAGAGGGAAACCTGCATTTAGCCGTAGAAAAAACCGAAACCAGTTCTCTTAAAATATCAAAAGATAAATTAAATGAATGGGACTCATCTGGAATGAGTATTCTTGAGTTACATCAGAAGTTGGAAGTTCAGGCAGAGGATTGTGTTTGGTCTGATGCTTCTCTGGATATACAGATGCCTAAACCAAAATTAAGGATAAAAATATTCTAATATAAACAAACTACTAGCCTGCATATTGCATGAGTATTATAGGGGCTATACGTGGTCCCGTTAAAACCAATTGTGAAAAATGTGAATCGTCAAACTAAAAATGCATTTTTACCACGGGTTGCATCCATTCTTTTAGGGTTCCTCTGCTCCTTGATGGCGCTACCGGCTTGGGCAGATGTCGATCTGATTG
>JAPKCW010000157.1:0-4601 GCA_028822815.1 Nitrospinaceae bacterium
GTTGATGGAGGTTGCTGTTTGTTCTTTGAGATTTATTTTGTATGTGGGCATTTAAATTTATTGTTCCTTCCCATGCTCCACCATCCACTTTTTCGCCAGTTTCTGAGCTCCGAATTCTCTTACTTTGATATAATTGGGCTGTCAATGCAATAATTAAAGAAACCATCTCAAACCATTTTGCCGTCCATATCTAAAAGGTTTGCCAGCGAATGGCGGCAAACTTTCCCAAAAAAATAAGTGCGACGATACCGGAGTTATTTAAGAATTTTATTTTCCCATATTTCTGTTATTTCGTTTGCCTTGTTTTTTTCTGCCCTGATGCCGGGCAAGTTGCAGGCGCAATATAAAATTAAACTGGAAACCGGGCGAGAACAGTTTCTTCGGCTCCTTGAAGTTACCTCCACGCGATCTGAAAAAAAGATTGTAGATATTCCCGCCGCGATCCGTTCCCTTGACCTTAACGGAGAGGGGCTTCCTCCGGTTTCTCTCGATGAGGCGTTGACTTCCGTCCCGGGCCTGTTTTTTCAAAACCAGTTCAATTCAGCACAGGACCTTCGATTGTCCATCCGCGGGTTTGGAGCACGCTCAGCATTTGGTGTGAGAGGGGTGAAGATTCTTGTTGATGGCATCCCCCTGACCCTTCCCGATGGGCAGACACAACTGGATTCGATTGATCCCGGTATGATTAATTCCTTGGAAGTTTTAAGAGGCCCTTCTTCTTCTCTTTATGGCAATGCTTCGGGAGGCACAATTTCGATAAAGACCTTTGACGGGCCGCGATCCGGTTTCGAATCTGATTCAAGGTTATTGCTCGGTTCCTTTGGCCTGGAGAAATACCAGATCAAGTCGGGAGGCACTTTTGGATCGTTAAATTATAATATTTACGCATCTCATCTTCAGCGTGACGGATATCGCGATCATAGCGCGACCGAAAACACGCTGGTGCATGGAAAATTCGGCTGGCAAACGGATGCGAATTCCAGTTGGACGTTTATCTTGAGGCATCTTCTTTCACCGAAAGCCCAGGACCCGGGTGCTCTGACCGAACAGCAGGCAGACTTCAATCCAAAAGCGGCGCGATCCCAGAATATTGTTTTCGATGTTGGCGAGGTGGTGGATAACACGCAATTGGGTTTGTTATATGAAAAAGATATATCGTCTTCACAAGAAATTTCCCTGACTGCCCACTTAAATCGTAGATTGTTTAGTAACAAGCTGCCGTTTACCAGTGGAGGTACCGTGGAGTTTGAACGCCTGGCTCCGGGGTTGGGAGCCAGAACCGTAATCAACAGCCGCCTACGGAATAAACCCATCCGCTGGATTGCGGGAGCGGACCTTTCCCACCAAAGGGATGACCGGAAACGTTTTGATAATAATAATGGAATAAAAGGTTCTCAAACTCTCGATCGTTTTGAAACGGTAACCAGCATTGGGCCCTATCTGCGGGCGGAATGGCAAGAGTCGCCACGCATCGAACTGGTCGCGGGGATTCGCTATGACCATGTGGAATTCGATCTCGAAGATAATTTTATTTCCGATGGCGACCAGAGCGGTTCGAAAACTCTTTCGGAGTGGAGCGGAACGTTGGGGGCGGTTTATCATTTCAATAAATCCCTGCATGGGTACGCGAACATTGCTACGGCTTTTGAAACCCCGACCACGACGGAGTTGGCGAATGATCCTTCCGGAGGTTCCGGATTCAATCAAAACTTGGATTCCCAACTGTCCGTGAGTTATGAGGTTGGACTAAAAGAAAGAATTGGAAATAGAATGGATTACGATTTAGCGGTATTCGTTATCCAGTCGTGGGATGAATTGATACCCTTTGAAATTATCACGTCACCAGGCCGAACTTTTTATAAAAATGCGGGGCAGTCACGTCGAGTTGGATTAGAGACGGCTATGAGTTTTCGACCCGTTGAACGGATTGAAACGGGTTTGTCCTACGCCTTTTCAGATTTTCGGTTCACCCGTTTTGACGATAACGGGTCCAATCATTCGGGAAACTTTATCCCGGGAATGCCGGAGCATCGTATTGTCGCAAACCTTCGGGCTGATTCCAGCTCGGGTTGGTTTGCGAAAGGTGAGATCCAGTACGTTTCTTCATTCTTTGTGAATGACGAGAATACGGTGGACAACCCTTCTTACATTACGAACCGTTTTAGTTTCGGTCGAAAAAAAGCGGTGGGAAAATCCCAATTGTCTGTTTTCTTAGGGGTGGAGAATATTTTTGACCAATCGTACAATGCCAACACAAGAATCAACGCGACAGGCGGGCGCTACTTCGAGCCCGGCCAGCCTTTTACTCTTTTCGGTGGCGTGTCATGGGTTTACCTGGCGGCAGCAAAATAGGTAGCAATTCATGAATTATATGGTAAATGTATCGTGGAGGTTGGGTTCAGATTAATAAGGAAAATTATAACTTTAAAAGTGGTACAACTTATTTGGGCAGGTCAACATTAAATTTTACCGGGTTACAGATATGAAGCTTGCGCGTGCCCATCCAAAAACCAATATTTCAGGAAAGTTCAACTCCTTTCCGGTCATCGTTAACTTTATAGCATTTTTATTGGTTTTTGGACCCTTGAATGGAATTTCCTCGGCTGGAAAAGATGAATATCGCGACAAACTGAAAAGACTGCAACTCGTCGAGGGAATACGGATCGACATTTTCGCCGCCGATGTCGCGAGAGCCCGCCACATGGCGTTCGACGATCAGGGAATCCTTTTTTTGAGCCAGACGCGGGAGGGCAAAGTGGTCGCCCTTCCTGATTCAAACGGCGACGGCGAGGCAGATCGAGCGGTCAATATCCTCAATGGCCGCCAGGCACCGCATGGGCTTGCCTTTGCCAGGCTGAAGTCGGACTACTACCTTTATGTTGCGGAAGAAACCCAGGTCGTCCGCATGAAGCGGATCGGCAAGCCTTTCACATATGGCCGGCCAGAGATCATCATAGGCAACCTTCCCGGCGGCGGACATTTCACCCGCACGATTAAAATCAAAGAGGGTAGATTGTACCTCTCCGTCGGTTCCTCGTGCAACGTCTGCATGGAAGAACATAAAATTCGCGCGGCGATTTCGCATTACAACCTCGACGGTACCGGTGGAGAAATTTTTGCCGAGGGATTACGAAACTCGGTAGGGATAGAGTTCTCACCTTATTCCGGGGAATTATGGGGAGTGAACAACGGACGCGACATGCTTGGCGACCATCACCCTGAAGAGGAACTCAACATTATCCGCAGGGGCAAACATTATGGCTGGCCTTATTGCTATGAAGACCGGGTGCTCGACAAGGACTTTGGCATGCTGTTCGACTGCTCGAAAACGGCATCTCCGGCACGCACCTTCACCGCCCACATGGCTCCACTGGGCCTGGAGTTTTATCAAAGCGGCACTCTGCCCGCCCGGTATAACCATAGCGTCTTCATTGCTTTTCACGGTTCGTGGAATCGCTCGGTTCCGGCTGGATATAAGGTGGTGCGGGTGACACTCGACAAAAAGGGTAATATCCTCTCGCATAAGGATTTTATCACCGGTTGGCTCGGCCAAAACGGACAAGCCTGGGGAAGACCAGTAGACATCGAACAATCACCGCAGGGCGACCTCTACCTTTCGGATGATTTTCTCGGTGTGGTGTACCGGATAACAGGGAAGTAAACTTCGCCTTATTTCTCATCGCTATCTCATTTGATGGATGCTTTGATGGGAGACCCATATACCAAAACAAAAAATACCTAACAGGAGCCAGAACCACCATTTGATCTTTGCCTGTTCAGTTTGTTTCGGTTTCCACTCGTTCATTTTTTATCCTTCCTCTCCAACCCCATCTTATAAAACATCCCCGCCTCTTTAATCATCATGCCCAGTGTCACATCATCCAAATCATCAGGCGGTATATTTTTGGGATTCAGGCATACGCCTTCATATTCTCCCGGCTTCGTTTCAGTCAGCTTGAAGGTGATGCCGTTGATGGAGGTTGCGGTTTGTTCTTTGAGGTTTATTTTGTAGGTGGACATTTAGATGAATACCTTGGCTTTAGGTATGGTACTTACGATGAAACTTGCCCTTTAAGGTGTATAATAATTTTGGCAGTACTAATCTATTACGTCCCTGTACTTTTCGTACATACTGTCCAACCTACGGATCAGGGTCAAAATCATTTGTGTACGAAATGAATTTTGAATACCTAAGTCAAAACTTTCTAATGTTTTTTTGTCTATTACCATGACAATAACTAGGGATGAGTCGGTAATGGCGCCAGTTGTTCTGTTTTGATTAGTGAGCAATGAAATTTCTCCGAAAACAGATCCTTTCTTTAATTTTGCGAGGGTAACTCGTTTTTTTTTAGCATGTTTGAAAGTTAACCTTGTAATACCAATAACCCCTTCCAAAACCACATACATCGAGTCACCTTTGGCCCCCTCTGAAAAAATGGTCAACCCTTTTTTTTCGTATTTTTTGAACATTTTAATTTTTTCAAGAAGCTTGCCTTTTTCTATGTGGGAAAACCCATCAAAAAAGGATACTTGATTAATGCGGTGTAATAGAGAACGATTCTTTAAATCCATCAATTACTACCCCCTAAAATCTCAAGTCA
>JAPKCW010000158.1:0-4601 GCA_028822815.1 Nitrospinaceae bacterium
GAAAGAAGAAACAACAGGTCGATATCTGAAAGTGGATTGAGTTCCCCCCGGCCATAACCTCCCACCGCAATGAGAGAAAAATCTTCCAGGACGCCGACTTCGGCATAAACCTCAAGTTGTGTCATGGAAAGAAGGACATGCCGGATGACTTCATCGATCAGGCTGGTATGGGCCTGGATGATTTCGCGTCCGCCGATTCCTGAGCGATGCCAGCTCTTGATCCTTTCCTTCTCCTCGCACAATAATTTTTTAAAGGCTTGGAAATAGGGCAGTCTTTGCCGGGGATCGGGCGGAATATTCTTCACCTGGATGAAATCAATCGCCAGTCTGTATACATGTTCAGTAATGTCCATAAAGGAAAAATTAGCAGGGAAAAGAGTTTATTTAAAAAGAATAAAACAATTATCGCATATTTCAAACATTGTTCATTCCCATATATAGGAAGGCTTTCCAAACTGTTTTGCTTGCCTCTCTCTCTGTTCATTTTTTCGGTATTTTTGCGGGAAAATGTCCGACCAAAATTGCTTGACAAGAAGGGGCTAATAATTTAGCTTAACCGTTCTTCTAACAGACATTAGATACTGTACTTTCCTGTTATTTCTACCACTCGCGATTTGGTTAGTTTTGTGATTTATAATTTAGATAAATTCACTGGGATTGCGGGAATGCTAGATAGAGAAGGCTAAAGGAAAGGGAAGTATTTATTTTTAAAGCAATTTCTTATTGGGGTAAAGACGATGTCAGAACAGCCAGATATTATTTATACGAAAGTGGATGAAGCGCCTCAGCTTGCGAGTGGATCTTTTCTTCCCATCATACAAGCATTTACCCAGGTGGCAGGGATTAACGTAGGCACGAAGGATATTTCTCTCGCGGGCAGGATTATTGCCCAATTTCCTGAGCGGCTCAAGCCGGAACAACAGCAACCAGACGATTTGGCTTTATTGGGTGAATTGGTACTTGATCCCTATGCAAATGTCATCAAGCTCCCCAATATCAGTGCCTCCAATCCTCAAATCAAGGCCGCTGTCGAGGAACTGCAATCTCAGGGCTATGATCTTCCGGATTATCCTGAAGACCCGAAAAACGATGAAGAAAAAGCAATTAAAGCCAAGTTTGACAAGGTTAAGGGAAGCGCGGTCAACCCTGTTTTGAGACAGGGGAACTCGGACCGCAGGGCCGCCGTTTCGGTCAAAAATTACGCCAAGAGCAATCCGCATAAAATGGGCGCATGGTCAAAGGACTCCAAAACGAATATCGCGACCATGACGGATGGAGATTTTTGCTCCAATGAAAAATCTGCGACCATTACCGACTCGACAGCCGGAAACGGTAAGATTGAATTTGTCGCCGAGGATGGAAGCGTCACGGTGTTGAAAGATAAAGTCCCCTTGGAGACGGGCGATGTGGTCGATGCGACAAAAATGAGTCGTGAGGCGTTGCGGCAGTTTATTAAAGGGGCGAAAGAAGAAGCCAAAAACAGAGGCGTACTATTATCTCTGCATATGAAAGCCACCATGATGAAAGTCTCCGATCCCATCATTTTTGGTCATGGGGTTACGGTTGTTTTTGCGGACGTGTTTGAGAAACATGCCGACACGTTTAAAAAATTGGGGGTAAACGCCAACAATGGTCTGGGCGATGTTTATGCAAAAATAAAGAGCTTGCCCGCTGACCAACAGAAAGAAATTGAAGCGGATCTTCAAACCTGCATCAAGAATGGACCGGACCTCGCGATGGTGGATTCTGATAAAGGAATTACCAATTTTCATGTTCCGAGCGACATCATCATTGATGCTTCCTTGGCTGCGGCAATTCGTACCTCCGGGCAAATGTGGGGCCCGGATGGCAAAGCATACGACACTTTAGCGATGGTCCCGGACAGCAGTTATGCCGGCATTTATCAGTCGGCCATCGATTTTTGTCGAGAGAATGGCGCATTCGATCCGACCACTATGGGCACGGTTCCTAACGTAGGTCTCATGGCAAAAAAGGCGGAGGAATACGGGTCTCACGACAAAACATTTAAAGCGACTGGAAAAGGCACCATCCGGCTACTCGATGGGGCCGGGCAGGTTCTGCATGAACTCGATGTGGAAGAAGGCGATATCTTCCGCGCTTGTACGGTAAAAGATATTGCGATCAAAGACTGGGTTAAGCTGGCCGTCAATAGAGCCCGGCTATCTGCAACCCCTGTTGTTTTTTGGTTGGACAAGAACAGGGCGCACGATGCCCAGATTATCGAAAAACTAACCCTCTATTTGAAGGATCACGATACCAACGGCCTGGACATTCAGACTATGGCACCGGTAGATGCGATGAATCATTCCCTTAAACGTGCTAAGGAAGGTAAGGATACTATTTCCGCAACGGGTAACGTCCTGCGGGATTACCTGACCGATCTGTTCCCGATCCTGGAACTTGGCACCAGCGCAAAAATGCTCTCAATCGTACCGCTGATTAATGGCGGAGGTCTTTTTGAGACCGGGGCCGGAGGGTCCGCGCCGAAACATGTGCAACAGTTTCTCGAAGAAGGTCATCTGCGATGGGAGTCTCTGGGTGAGTTTTTGGCTCTGTCTGAATCCCTGGCGCATTTGGGCCGAACCAAGGACAATAAAAAAGCTGCAATTCTGGCGGAAACGCTGGAACGGGCTAGCGGCACGTTGATGGATAATAAAAAGTCGCCCGGTCGTGAGGTCGGCCAGTTGGATAATGCCGGCACGCATGTATACGAAACACTTTATTGGGCAGAAGAGCTGGCTAATCAAGACGGGGATGCGGACCTTAAAGAGCGTTTTGCTCCCGTAGCCAAGGAACTTGCGGAAAAACTGGATGTCATTTTTGACGAGATGAAAGCTTCTAGTGGACAACCTAAAGATATCGGTGGTTATTATCTCCCCGATCCTGAAAAGGTGAAGGCGGCGACACGTCCGAGTGCGACCTTCAATAAAATATTGGACAGCTTGAATAATTGAGTTTGATCTTCTAATAGAGGAACTGCTATGCCAAGTGCAAGAAAAAAAATCACGGTAGTTGGCGCGGGTCAGGTTGGCTCCACCGTTGCTCAGTTGACAGCTTATAAAAACCTCGGCGATGTAGTGCTCATTGATATTGTCGAGGGGATCCCGCAAGGAAAAGCGCTGGACTTGCAGGAGTCGAGTTGTCTGCAGGTTTTCGATAGCCGGGTGACGGGAACCAACGATTATAAAGACACCGCCAACTCCGATATCGTGGTGATCACGGCTGGCCTGCCCCGCAAACCGGGCATGAGCCGCGAAGACCTTCTCGCTACCAACGCTAAAATTGTGCAATCGGTGACGGAGCAGGTCATGGAACATTCCCGCGATCCGATTGTCATTGTGGTGTCGAATCCGCTTGATGCGATGGTGTACATGGCCAAAAAAACCGGCAATCTGCCTAAGAACAAAATCATCGGCATGGCTGGCGTGCTCGACTCGGCCCGGTTGCGAACCTTCGTTTCGCTGGAGCTTGGGTGCTCATTGGTAGATGTGGACGCGATGGTTCTTGGCGGGCATGGCGACTCCATGGTTCCGCTACCCCGTTACACTTCAGTATCGGGCATCTCGATCACCGAATTGATGACCCAGGAGCAGATCGACCGGGTGGTGGAACGCACACGAAAAGGCGGGGCGGAAATTGTCGCACTGCTTAAAACCGGTAGCGCCTTCTATGCGCCCGGCGCTTCGGTGGTGAAAATGATTGAGGCGATTTTGCAGGACAAACGCCGCATCCTCCCTTGTACCGCTTACCTGGAAGGGGAGTACGGCTGGAGCGGGATATTCTTTGGCGTTCCCGTCATGATGGGCATCCACGGCATAGAGAAAGTCATCGAACTGAAAATGACGGATGAAGAGCAAGCCGCCCTGGATGAATCGGCACGGGATGTGAAAAAAACCTGCGACGAAATAGACGCCATCCTGAAAAACGGCTCCTAACCCACTGGGCGTGGGGCCCGTCATTGCGAACCACAAAGTGGTGCGGAAATCCAAAGGTTTTAGCTTAACCTCATGTCCTGCAAGGGTATCTCATGCCCCGTAGGAGTAGTAAGGGTACTTCTTGCCCGATATCACCATTATTAATTTCATGTCCTGCGGGACATAAAATGAAGGATGAGTATGCGAGAAATTCGAACCGATATAGAAATTGCTGCTCCATTAACAAAGGTGTGGAGCATTCTCACCGATTTCGATAACTGGAAGGAGTGGAATCCCATCCTCGATCAGGCAAGCGGAGTCGCTTCTCCCGGGTCGAAGCTAAGCATGACGATGGGTTGTGGTGATGGTAAAAAAGGCAATAAATATATGCCTGTTGTTACTAACGTCGAAGAACCGAAGTCTTTTCGTTGGAAGGCGACAAATGATGGCCGGATTTTTATTTACCAATGACAAAGTTTTCGAACTTGAAGAAACGGGTTCCGGCACCCGGCTTGTTCACATAGAAGCGTTCAGTGGAATTCTCGTGCCATTGTTTTGGGGAAAAATGGAAAAAAGTATCACGCCCATGCTGGAATCCATGAACGATGCCTTGAAAATAAAAGCTGAAAAAAGTTCAGATTAAAGAGCAGTGAGCAATGACGGCAA
>JAPKCW010000159.1:0-4597 GCA_028822815.1 Nitrospinaceae bacterium
CCATACCAGCCTGATCGATGAAGTCATCCGGCATGTCCTTCTTTCCATGACACAGCTTGAGGTTTATGCCAAAGCCGACGTTCTGGACGATTTTTCTCTCATTGCGGTGGGGGGTTATGGCCGGGGGGAACTCAACCCGCTTTCAGATATCGACCTGTTGTTTCTTCTTTCCGCAAGACCCCAGCCACTCACTGAAACTTTCATCAAGGATGCGCTGTCGGTTATTTGGGGATTCGACATGGAAATCGGCCACAGCTCCCGTACGATTAAAGACTGCGAAAAACTTGCCCGGGAGGATCTGACCATCAAAACCTCTATGATCGAAACCCGGTTTCTCATTGGTAGCCGAAGCACTTATGAAAAGTTCTACAACTCCATCCATAAAAATGTTTTGCAAAAAAATGTAAAACAGTTCTTGAATTCTAAATTGAAAGAAAAATACACCCGGCACGGTCAGGAGGATGGGGTGGTTTGTCACCCGGAGCCGGATATTAAAAACGGACCAGGAGGATTGAGGGACTACCACAATGCCCTTTGGGCTACTGCCGTACGCTATGGATGTCACTCGCTTCGTGAAATCAATGAGACCCATGTTCTGTCCCAGCCGGAAATCGAGTCGCTCTACCATTCGGTTGATTTTTCACTTCGAGTCCGCAATGAACTGCATTATCTGACCGGGAAAAAAACCGATGTCCTGACTTTCGATCTGCAGAAACAACTGGCGGCCAATCTGGGATACCGGTCTTCCATCGATGGCCAACCTGTTGAAGAGTTCATGCGCGACTACTATCTGCACGCCACAAATATCCATACTTTTTCCCAAAACCTTTTCGAGCATTGCCGGCAACCCAAAAGGTCTCTCAAAAAAGTAATCTCCTCACTGACCAAAAAGTCCGTGGGACATGGATTCCATATTTCAGACTCCTCCCTGATTTACGATGGTGATGCGAAAGAGGAATTTAAAAAAGACAAATCCCTTTTATTGACGGCGCTGGAACTTTGCAGAAAACATCAGGTCATGCCGGATTACAAGCTCCGCCGGCAAATGCGATTGCACAAAAACCTCATTAACGCGCAATTCATGAAGGGCGCGGAGGTTAGAGATTTCCTGTTTCCCATTCTGGAAGATAACGCCGCAGAAAAAATCCTGCGACTGATGCACGAAACCCGCATTCTTGAACAAATCTTGCCGGAATTCGGCCTTGCACACTGCAAGGTGAACCATGACTTCTATCATCATTACACCGCCGATGAACATTCCCTGCGCGTCATCCGCTTTTTGGATGAATTGACCATTACCCCCATCACCAATCCCACCGACCTGTCCGCCTTGTATCGTGGTTACCCAGGGAAAGGCGTCCTGAAATTATCGGCCCTTCTGCAATCGGTGCGAAAAATGCCCAATGACAAATTGGCCCACCAGGAATTTTTGCAAGCCCTTACAGAAAGGCTGAACCTGGAAGAAGCGGATGCCCAAACCCTGCAATTCTTTCTCGATAATCCTTACACCCTGATCGACACAGCCTTGCATCAGGATATTCACCAGCTTGGGGTTATCCAGCAATTTGGAAACACAGTCGAAAACCCGGAAAAGTTGAAAGGACTCTACCTTCTCAGTTATGCCGAGTTGCGGGCGGTAGCTCCGGGAACCCTGACAGCCTGGAAAAAGATATTGCTTTCAGAATTATATGAAAGAACCCTGAAATACCTGGAAAACCCGGAGTCCCTGGAACAACAGCCCCGTGCCACCCGGGCCGGAGTTTTCAAAGCCCTGCATCGGGAACTACCTGTAAAAGATATTGAAGACCATCTTCGCCAGATGCCCAAAGATTATTTGATGACAGCCTCTTCCGAAGAGGTGGCACTTCATATCCGCCTCATCCGGTCTTTTAAAGATAAACTGTTTATTCTGCATCACCAGTTTCATGAAGAAGGGAACTACCATAACCTGACCCTTTGTTGCCCCACCGGCAGCGAGGCTTTTAAAAAACTGGTGGGTACCGTCACCGCCAAAAACCTGAATATTCTTGGCGCGCATTTCTATCTCAAACAGGATGGAACGGTGATTGTCTCAATACAGGTCGAAGCAGGTACCAATGCCACAGCCGAGGACTTTGAAATCTGGAAAGATATTAAAAATACCTTGAGTCAGCTGTTTTCAAAAGAAACCAACTTGCAAGACCTGTTGAAATCTCGCACCCGATACGCAGGCGGACAAAAAAAAATGGCTATGATCCCAAGAGTGCATGTTGAAAAAACAACGGACAATCCGTTCATCGTAATCAGAGTCGAAGCCAGGGACCATATCGGTATGCTCTACAAAGTTTCCTCTGTCTTTGTGGACTTCGGCATCCGCATTCACCGGGCCAAGATTTCTACCCAGGGAGATCGGGCGATTGATGTCTTTTATGTGTCCCTGAAAAATCCGCAACTGGACTTCAACAAAGTGATCCGCAGATTAAAGGAACAGATGATCCAAACCCTGTTGATCGAAAAACTGGAAGACATCCGCTAACCACTAGGCGTGGGGCCAGCACTGCATTGCCCATAAGGCAGGCTGAGCACTCAAGCGCAATACTCTAATATCTTCCCCCTGATAAGGGGGACTGAGGGGGTTATAATGGACCCCTCTTTACCAAAGAGGGGCTGGGGTGATTTACATTCCAAGCAAACAGAAAAAACAAGGCCTGGCTTTCCTGTTATTAGCCCTCATCAGTTGGGCACCCCACGCGTCAGCCAATCCTGCCGACTTGGAAACAGGAAGAGATATTTTCTACAAACATTGCAAAGCCTGCCACGGGGATAAAGGCGATGGCAAAACCTTCGCGGCCAACGTGCTGAATCCGCCACCGAAAAATTTCACCGTAGAAGAATCAAAAAAAGAACTAACGGAAAAACGGATGATCCAATCCGTTACGAAAGGGAGGAAGGGCACCGCCATGATGCCGTGGGAATCGAACCTCACCCAAAAAGAAATCCGCGCTGTGGTGCATTACATCCGAAAAAAACTGATGCAACTGGAAAAGTAAAAGGTTTTCCCTTCTACTTCTTCATCTCTTTTCCCAGTTTATTTTCGATGGAAGCGATTTTGGATTCCAGTCGGCCTGATTTGCCTTCCCGGTAATCGATCTTGATGCCGCAGGTGATGCGTTTGCAGTCCGCTCGCATGGCTTCGTAACATTGTTTGACCACCCCCATAACATCATCGAACTCGCCTTCCAGCACCGTTCCCATCGGATTGAGCCTATAGGGCACGCCGCTTTCGTCAATAATTTTAAGGGAACGGCTAACCTGTTCACTGACGCTTTCCCCTTTATCCATAGGGCTCATACTGAACTCAAGCAATATCATTATTACGGACCTCAAAAAATGGATACAACAAATAGAATCTAAAAACTGCCTAATAATCAGGGACTTTTTGAAATATTGCTTGCATTTTAGGGCTGAATTATGGAATTATCAAGCATCCCAACAAGCGATTGCGGGAAATCCTAGTAAAGGCGGTACCTGTTTTTTGTCCCAGTTAGATGATCTGCGCCAGCAGATTGACAAGATTGATGACCAGCTATTGAAGCTGATGAGTCGCCGTGGCCAGTTGGCCCAGAAAATTGGCGATGAAAAATCCCGTCAGGGGAAGGAGAACCATTACCATGTTCCCCACCGCGAACGGGCTATCCTTGAGCGGCTGAAGGACCAGAACAAAGGTCCTTTTCCCGACCCTTCCATCGAATTCATTTTTCGTGAGTTGTTTTCCGCCACACTGGCTTTGGAAAAGCCTTTGAAGATTGCTTTTCTTGGACCGGAAACCACATTCAGCCATCAAGCGGCGGTGCGGCATTTTGGCCATTCCTGCACGTTCAATCCCTGTAGAAATATTGAAACCGTTTTTTCGGAAGTCGAGTTGGGCAACTCCGATTATGGAGTCGTGCCGGTAGAAAATTCCATTGAAGGAGTTATCAACCTGACCCTGGACTGTTTTGTCGATTCACCGCTTCATATTTGCAATGAGACCCGATTGCCCATTGGGCTTTTTCTTTTGTCTACCACTGCCGACCAGAAAAAGATCCGGAAAATTTATTCACACCCTCAGCCTTTGGCCCAGTGCAGAAACTGGCTGAACCGCAACCTGCCGGGTGTTGAGCAGGTTCCTGCTTCCAGCACTGCCGAAGCGGCACAATTGGCCAAACAAAATAAAAATACCGCCGCCATCGCCGGAGAACTGGCCGCCGAGGTCTATGGATTAAAAATTGTCGCGAAAAATATTCAGGATCGGGCCGAAAACCATACCCGGTTTCTAATCATTTCAAAAGACAAGGCTAAAAGAGCCAAAAAAAATAAAACATCCATCATGTTTTCTATCGCGGACGAATCCGGGTCTTTGATCAAAACCTTGCAACTATTCGCCAGAAACAAAATCAATTTATCGAAAATACAATCCCGGCCCCTGCGCAACCGACCCTGGGAATATTTATTCTACGTCGATTTTATGGGTCATGTGGAAGATAAGACCGTCGAGCGCGTCTTAAAAACATTGGGCAAACAAGCCCTGTTTTTGCGGGTGCTAGGCTCATATCCCGAAAAGGCGCAACTATGAAAC
>JAPKCW010000160.1:0-4581 GCA_028822815.1 Nitrospinaceae bacterium
GTGGTGGCAATAAATGCCTCGCGCTCTCTTTAACCAGCAATTAATGGAATTTTAACAAAGCCCATGATACCCAGCATTGACCTTAAGAAGAGTTCATATTTCTATTGATTTAAGATACAATTGGCTGTTAATTCTTATGCATGAACGAAATAGGCCTTTGCGAATAAGGAAACCGTAATTTCTGCCAAGCGGCATATTAGGGTTTATGCCAAAACAGGCCGATTATGATATAAACCAGTAATTTTTTCCGCTCCCGGTAAAACTTCCAGAAAAAACAAAACTAAAACGTATGGCTCGAAAATCGAAATACAATCTGGTTTGGATGGATCTGGAAATGACGGGTCTGGATGCGGAAAAAGAAGTCATCATCGAAATCGCTACTCTGATTACCGACAGCGAACTGAATATTCTTGAAGAGGGACCCTGTATCGCCATTCATCAAAGGGACGAGATTCTGGACAAAATGGATGAATGGAACACAAAGCATCACAATGCATCGGGACTGGTCAAGCGGGTACGTCAATCCTTGATAGATCAAAAGGAAGCTGAAAAAAGGACTTTGGAATTTATCAAGAAATACTGCCCTAAAGGCACATCCCCTTTATGCGGAAATTCCATTGGTCAAGATCGGAAGTTCCTTTCTAAATATATGACTGCGTTGCATGATTATTTCCATTATAGAAGTATTGATGTGACCTCGGTCAAAGAACTCGTAAACCGCTGGTACCCGGACGGCCCCAAATTCCCCAAGAAAAGTAATGAGCATATGGCCCTCACGGATATCCGGGAATCGCTTCAGGAGCTTGTCTTTTATCGACAACATTATTTCATTGGTCGTGAAGCGAACATTGCTCAACCCGTAACCTGAAAATCAACAAATACCCGGAAAAATGAATAAAGGCACTATCATCACCCTGGTATTTCTGGCCTTCGTTGCCAGCATTTCCATTGATCTTCTTTGGACCGGCAATAAATATGAATGTGAAATCTGCATCAAATACAAAGACCAGATCGTTTGCCAGAAGGTAACAGGCATGGCAAAGGAAGACACCATCATGACGGGTATAAGCACGGCCTGCGCCAAAGTGGCCAACGGCATGACCGAGTCTATAGAATGCCAGGCCCAGCCTCTTGAAAAAATGGAGTGCAAGGATATTTAAGCCCCGCAAGAGGGGACTGGGCAAGAGCGTGTTAAGCCGAGAAAAATTGTTGCTAGCCAGATCAAGTTATTGCCAATCGCCACCGGCGGCTCGCCGGGCCTAGTGGCTAGTTGCAGATCAAGTCGTACACTTCCTGGTATTTTTCTTCCACACTTCCCAGGTTAAAGCGGAATCGGTCCTTATCCATCTTCTCATTGGTTTCCCAATGCCACAGGCGGCATCCATCCGGGCTGATCTCATCCCCCAGAAGAACCCCGCCCTTATGCCGGCCAAATTCCAGTTTGAAATCCACCAGTCGAATGTTTCGTTCCTTAAAAAATTGCATCATCAGGTTATTAATTTTGAATCCTTCTGACTTCAAAATCTCGACCTCTTGCTTAGTGGCCCAGCCGAAAACATCGACATGGCATTCATTGATCATGGGATCGCCCAAGGGATCGCTCTTGTAAAAAAATTCCAGAATCGGCTTATCCAGCACTGTCCCCTCTTCTATGCCGAGCCTTTTGCTCAGGCTCCCGGCGGCAATATTGCGCAACACCACTTCTACAGGAATGATATCCAGCCTTTTCACCAGCATTTCCCGGTCATTGAGAGTTTCAACAAAATGGGTTTTGACTCCTTCGTTTTCCAAGAACTGGAAAATCCGGCTTGAGATGTGGTTGTTCATCACGCCTTTATCAACAATGGTGCCTTTTTTCTTGCCATCGAAAGCCGAAGCATCGTCCTTGAAATACTGAATCACCAAATCAGGATCGGAAGTGGTGTAAATAATTTTGGCTTTGCCTTCATAAATTTTTTCCAAACGTTCCATAATTTATCTCTTATTTTTTAAAGACCCTTTTAAAAATCCGGTCTATATTTTTAAATTGTGTTTTTAATTTAAACGTCTCATCAATCTCTGCGACGGACAAGAGTTTCTTTATGTCCTTATCTTTTTTCAAGAGCTTTAAAAAGTCCTTTCCCGTCGTCCAGCTTTGCATAGCATTTTTCTGCACCAACTTATAAGCTTCTTCCCGGGTAATACCCTTTCGCACCAAGGCGAGCAGAACACTCTGAGAATAAATCAGGCCCCCTGTTTTTTCCAGGTTGCGCATCATATTTTCAGGATAAACTATCAAACCATCCATCAACTTTGTCATTTTCTTCAACATATAATGGATCAAAATCGTGCTGTCGGGCCCAATCACCCGCTCCACGGAAGAATGACTGATATCCCGTTCATGCCAAAGCGGAATATTTTCCATCGCCGCAAAAGCATTTGCCCGCACCACACGGGCCAGACCAGACATCTGCTCAGAAACTATCGGGTTGCGTTTATGCGGCATCGCCGATGACCCTTTTTGGCCCTTAGAGAAAAATTCCTCCGCCTCCAAAACTTCCGTTCTTTGCAGGTGGCGAATTTCGGTGGCGATCTTATCTATCGTCCCGGCAATAATAGCCAGGGTGGAAAAGAATTCAGCATGGCGGTCGCGCTGGATCACCTGACTCGAAACCGGGGCTGGCTTCAAGCCCAGCCTGGAACAAACATATTCTTCAACGTCCGGGTCGATGCAGGCAAAGGTGCCCACGGCACCGGAGATCTGCCCGTAAGATATAGTTTGCCTTGCCCGTTTAAGCCTTTCTATATTACGGTTGACCTCTTCATACCAATTGGCAATTTTTAAGCCAAAAGTTAACGGTTCCGCATGAATGCCATGAGACCGCCCAATTGTGGGTGTCAATTTGTATTTCTTAGCCTGCTTTTCCAGAACACCTTTTAAGGCTTTGAGTTCCTTCAAAATCAGGGTTGCAGATTGTTTCATCTGCACCGCCAAAGCGGTATCCAAAACATCGGAGGACGTCATACCCATGTGCATATACCGCGCCGATTCCCCGATATTTTCCGCCACGCAGGTCAAAAATGCGATCACATCGTGTTTGACTTCCCGTTCAATTTCGTCAATGCGCTCGACATTGAAACATGACTTTGTTTGAATGTCTTTCAGGGCAGATTTTGGGACTTCGCCTTTTTTTGCCAGGGCCTCGCAGGCCAGGATCTCTATTTTCAGCCAGATTTTAAATTTATTCTCCGGCTCCCAAATGACCGCCATTTCAGGCAATGAGTATCGTGGTATCAAGGTTCAGTTTCCTAGCAGAACTAAAGTTGAGGTTGAATAAATGAAGAAAAATTCTTTATTATGGTAAATAACGTTTTCGTAAAGGAACATATCTTAAACGCAATCGCCCGGTAAATCAATAAATGAACTCAACCGTTGAAGTCTGTTTTGTATGTCTTGGAAATATTTGCCGTTCCCCGCTTGCCCAAGGTGTTTTTGAGGCCCTGGTCAAACAAGAAGGGTTGCAGGATCGTATTATTATAGGCTCCGCCGGGACTAGCCACTGGCATGTGGGAGGGCCCCCTGACCCTCGAATGCAACAAACCGCACGCCAGCACGGCATTCACCTCAATAGCCGGGCACGCCAGTTTCAGGCAGCAGATTTCAAACGAATGGATCTGGTGCTGGCTATGGACCAAAGCAACCTGAGCGTCCTGCAACAAATGCGGCCTGAAGCGGAACTTCATGACAAACTGTTTCTGTTTCGCTCTTTTGACCCGGAAAATAACGGTGATCTCGAAGTGCCCGATCCCTATTACGGCGGCGACAAAGGTTTTGAAACGGTATTTCAAATGATTGAAAGAACCTGCCCGAAAGTTCTGCAACATTTGCAAACCAAGCTTGCCAAAAAAGCATGAATGAAGAAATCAGTCGCCTCCTCAAACCCGTTTTTGGCCGGGAGGTGGAAGTGCAGTCCTCTTTCCCAAGCGGCGGAGGATGCATCAATCAGACCTCCGTTCTACAATTGACCAATGGGGATCGTGTTTTTCTGAAGTATAACTCCCACCCTCCCGCAGATTTCTTCGCCGTGGAAGCCAAAGGACTTAAACTTCTGGCGCAAACGATAAAAGGACCAAGAATCCCAAAACCTCTGGCAATGCAAGACTCTACAAGGCCCACCTTTCTAATCCTGGAATATATTGAAGCGTCTTCTCCCAGGCATGATTTCCCTGTCCACTTTGCCCTATCACTGGCTGAACTTCACCGGATTACCCATAACAGCTTCGGCCTGGACCACGACAATTATATCGGTAGTACTGTGCAGAAAAACTCTCAGGAAACCAATGGCATCGACTTTTTCCGCGACCATCGTCTAAGGTTCCAGCAGGAACTGGCACGCAAATCCGGCAAGCTCCCCTCGCCCACCGAAAAAAATCTCAGCAAACTCTGTGATCGGCTGGAGAACTATCTCGATATTTCAGGAGAACAACCCGCTTTACTGCATGGTGACCTGTGGTCTGGAAATTATTTTCCTGACCGGGAGCAAGTCCCTTGCATTTTCGACCCAGCGATTTATTTTGGTTTGCGTGAGGCCGACCTGGCTA
>JAPKCW010000161.1:0-4566 GCA_028822815.1 Nitrospinaceae bacterium
TCCATCGACAGTGGCCTGATAGCCCGAGAGCTTGCTTCCTATACAGAGACTCTGGAGCCGGAGAAATATTTTATTGCAGGAATGCTTCATGATATTGGTCAGATTGTTTTATGCAAAAAACTCCCTGAATTGACCTTGAAAATTCTACTGGATAACCAAACCCAACCCAAGCAACTGCATATTGCAGAGTTTGAAGAATTGGGGTTCGATCATGCAGAATTAGGCGGAAGGCTTCTGGAAAAGTGGAATCTTTCTGAATTTCATGTGGAAATAACGACATTCCATCATGACCCCAACCGTGCCCCTAATTATTCTTTGGGAGCGTCTATTCTTTATTTTGCAGATATTCTGGCTAACACCATGAAATTAGGAAGTAGCGGGGAAAGTACCGTCCCTCCTGTAATAGACGAGGAGGCGTGGGAGAGAATCCAACTGCCTGAGCAAATAAGGCTCACTGATTTAAAGGAGAAAATATATAAAGCCTACGATGAAACAGTGGGTCTTTTTCTTCAGGTCGCTTAATTTTCGTTGCATAAAGTTTGCGCCTACAGGGGATTACTTACCCCTACTTATGTATTCCGCAGATTCAAGCTAGTCCCACCGCACGGGCCTGCTGATCTGCCAGGTAGGAACTGCGCACAAGAGGCCCTGCTTCCACATGGCTCAGACCCATCGATTCGCCAATTTCCTTATATTCTACAAAACGGTCTGGATGAATGAACTCGATGACCTCCATGTGAGCCGGAGTAGGCCGGAGATATTGTCCGATCGAAAGGATTTGGCACCCGGCTTCGACAAGATCCCTCATGGCCTGAATCACTTCCTCCCTTTTTTCTCCTAGACCTAGCATAAGTCCACTCTTAACGATAACACCACTGGTTTTTGCCGCCGTTCGCAGGGTTCTGAGGGACCATTCATAACGACATTGCGGACGCACTTGCCTTTGCAGAGACTCCACCGTTTCAAGATTGTGGGCCAGCACATCGGCACGGGCTTCGCACACCTGCCGGATGAGCCCTCTATCCCCCTGAAAATCCGGAATCAACGCTTCGATTTTAATCTCAGGGCAACGGCCTCTAATCGCAGCAATTGTTTTAACCCAATGCCCTGCCCCACCGTCCGGTAAATCGTCACGATCCACAGAAGTTATGACCGCAAATTTCAAACCCAACCGCGAAAGCGATAGAGCAACCTTATCGGGCTCATCCGGGTCAGGCAAATTAAGGTGACCTGTGGGGACATCGCAAAACCGGCAGGCACGGGTACAGGAGTCTCCCAGAATCATGAAGGTCAGGGTTCCCGCGTCCCAGCAGGTACCTATATTGGGGCACGATGCCGATTCGCAAACCGTGTTCAACCCGGTTTCCTTTAAAAGGGATTTTAATTGAAAAAAATTACGGGTTCTTGGAAGCCGGGTTTTCAACCAGTGAGGCAACCTTTTATGTTGATGATTTTTCGTTGCGTTGGACATTAAATTTAGAAGGCCACTCGGCGTGGGACACTCGCAGAAATTTCAGAGATACCTTGGTAATCCATGATCCAGAAGTCGGGATATAGTATAATGAGGTAGTTTATAAAAAGAAACCTTTCGTTTTTTTAGCAAAAATTTCAGCCATTTCTACATCATCCAAAAGCAACTCATGTTTTTCAAAATAATTGACAAATATATTTTCACGGAACTATTGAAGATGTTCCTGATCAGTATTTTCGCCATGACAATGGTTCTCTATCTGGATAAATTTCTGTTTATGGCCGAAATGATCGTCAACCGCGGTGTTTCTTTCATAGAAATAATGATGATGATGGTCTATATATCTCCTGCTTTTCTTGCTGTCACCATTCCCATGGCCGTCCTCATGGCCTCGGTGGTCACCTTCAATCAATTTTCAGCTAATAATGAGTGGGTTGCAATGAAGGCCTGCAACTTAAGTTTTTTGCAATTGATGAAACCCGTTCTGGTTTTTTCATTAGTTGCCTATTTTCTGGCAAATATCGTAATGTTCTGGGCTCTCCCCTGGGGCAACCAGTCTTACAAAGTTCTGGTTTACGACATTATTAAGAACCGGGCCAATGTTGACATCAAGCCTAACGTGTTCAACCGGGACTTCAAAAACCTGATTCTTCTGGTTAAAGAACACCAAAAAAATTCATTGCTCAAAGGTGTCTTCATTGCCGATACCAGCAAGGGTGGAACCCCGCAAATTATCACCTCCGAACAGGGAGTCATATTTTCCAATCGGGAAACCCTCAAGATTCAACTTAAACTCAATAACGGGACCATCCACGAACTGAGCAATGAGGGAGGCGATTACCAGACTTTGAATTTTGACCGGTACGATATCAACCTCAGCCTGCCCGATACGGAAAGGCTGGAGAAAAAAGCCCTTATTGGGAACCGGGAGCTCTCGCTCTCACAAATCAAAGAAAAAATCATCAACATGAAGGAAAAAGGACTGCCCACATCCGGACCGGAGGTGGAATTGAGTAAAAAATTCTCCATTCCCTTCACCTGCCTGCTTTTTGCATTCCTTGGTGCCCCGCTGGGTATCAAATCAAGCCGTTCAGGTAAATCAGGTAGTTTTGGAATCACCGTAGCTGTCATTATGGTTTATTATGTGGGGCTCATTTTGACCCAAAACCTGGGAAGAATTGGCAAAATCCATTCCTACACCTCTGTCTGGATACCCAATATGATCCTGATTGTTATGGTTATTTATGTGATCTATAAAATGCAAAAGGAGTTGCCCTTCAAATTCATGGAGGTATTTATCGGGTTCCTGATAACAGTTTTTGAGTTCTTCAAGAAATTATTTGGCAAAACCGGGCTTCCCAGAAAAAGAATAGGAAATCGAAAACTTATTCCAACCCGCCCGTCCCTTAAGGGAATAGACCAGCTACGCAAAGTATCTAATATTAAGAAACAGAATTGAGCGGAGATTTAAATGAAAACGGCACGCGATATCATGACCACGAATGTGGTTACAGTGAAAAAGGACCAACCCATCAGCGACCTGTCCAAACTATTTATCGAAAACCATTTTAACGGAGTTCCCGTTCTCGATGATGCAGGAAAGGTTATCGGCGTGGTTACCCAGGGAGATTTGATTGAGCAGAATAAGAACCTTCACATCCCCACGGTCATCGCCCTGTTTGATGCGGTGTTATTTCTGGAAAGTGAAAAGAAATTTGAATCGGATCTAAAAAAACTAACCGGCTCCAAAATTGAAGATATTTACCAGAACAAACCCATCACCGTTTCCCCGGATACTGACCTCAGCGAGATCACTACGCTCATGGCTGAGAAAGATGTGCACACCCTCCCAGTTCTGGAATCCGATAAACTGGTCGGCATCATAGGCAAGAAGGATGTCATCCGCGCCATGGCTTAACCCACCCCTCCTGCAAAAATAGCAGTATTTTCAATTTTTATCCCTTTGATAATAAATTCTTACTGACCTCCCTCATAAAAACATCTGTAAAACCACATTTTAGCACCTATTCAATTGGACGCCTCTATCTGTAACCCTCCCTTAAAATAGGTCCATTGATAATTAGAGTTCTCCGGCATAATGCGAAGCAAAAAGGAGAATGATAATGAAGAAGACGCGTTATACAGAAAGCCAGATTATTAAAGTCCTGCATGAGGTTGTTGGATTAAAGCGCGAAAATTCTTTGTCGATTATCTCGGCGACGCCATCTCCTATTTCAAGGGTAAGGCTTCGGATGTTTATTCACAGTACAATGCTATCCAAACCCGAATCGATGGTCTGATTCAAAATTTGTCAGGTGACACCAACCCAAATCAGAACACCCTTCTTACCGTTGTCTCGCACAGTCTTGGCACAGTGGTTCTATCGGATTATTTATACGACAAGCGAGACACACTTGAACCTAAATACCAGCTCATCTTCTCAAACTTTTTCACCATGGGAAGCCCGATAGCCCTGTATGCCAACCGGTTTTACAACCATCAATCCGAAAGAAAACCCTTCGCAAATTTCAAGCCGCAAAAGGTCCAGGATAAAAATGGGGTCTGGATCAACCTGTTCGATGAGGATGATATTGTCGGTTACCCTATCCGCCCGGTAAACTCGTATTGTAAAAAAGTGGTGACTGCCGACCTGAATGTTTCTGTCGGCTCATTTATTTCTGGAGGCACCCCCCTCAGTCACACCGGTTACTGGGAAGACGATGAGGTCGAGAAAATTATCGCAGAAAAGCTTTCCATTGACTGGCTCAGGGTAAACAAGTGGGATAAAAAAGAAAAGACTCTCGCACGAATTAAGAAATATAAAGAACGCTATGATATGCCAATATCATAAGAGGTAATAAACTCTCCTTATTAATCCAACTTATTTCATTGGCAAAAGAAGTTTATGCCGACTAGAAGCTACAAAAAATCTGGCCTTATTTTAAAGCGGGGTTCGACTACCGCATCCAAATCTCAGATCAAAGATTTACAAAGAGATCTCAGGCAACTGGGTTATCTGTTTCGCTGGATTGATGGTGGTTTTGGGCGCGGAACCGAGCGGGCCGTCAAAGCTCTGCAACACGATCTGCTCAACA
>JAPKCW010000162.1:0-4512 GCA_028822815.1 Nitrospinaceae bacterium
ATAACTGGGGCATGAAGGCAAAGGTTAGATATTACATGTTCAGAATGACAAGCACGTTGACTTTTTCAGCAATCCGTTAATTCACCTACCCAAAATAGAAATATGCAACGCTTAAGCATTGACCTCGGCGATAGAAGTTATGACATTCTTATTGGCCGCGGTCTTAGAAAGCGGGTGGGTGAGTTCCTCAAGGTTATCTTTGATCCCAGCCGGGTTGTGGTTATTACGCACCCCTCTATCAACAGTCTCTATGGTGAAGAGGTGGCTGAGAGTTTTGTTGCCCAAGGGTGGGCGACCGACATCATCGAAGTCCCGGAAGGCGAATCCTCCAAGAACCTGGGCCAGGCAGAAAAATTATACGACCATCTGTTGGAGTTGAAGTGTGACAGGAAATCCGCTTTAGTTGCTTTGGGCGGCGGAGTGATTGGAGATTTGGTGGGTTTTGTTGCGGCGACCTATCAGAGGGGGATTCCTTTTATACAAGTGCCCACCACTTTACTTTCCCAGGTTGACAGCAGTGTTGGAGGAAAAACAGCGGTCAATCATCCCAAGGGGAAAAATATGATTGGGGCATTTTACCAGCCACGCCTGGTGGTGGCAGACCTGGAAACCCTCAGGACGCTTCCCTCGAAAGAATACAGGGCAGGACTGGCGGAGATTGTTAAATATGGGGTCATTTCCGATGCCAGGCTTTTTGAATTTTTGGAAACCCACTATAAGGAAATTCTCAATCTTGATCATGAATGCCTTTCCTATATCATTGAGACCTCCTGCGCCATAAAGGCGGGAGTGGTTGAAAAAGATGAGCGGGAAAGCCATTATCGGATGATTCTTAACTTTGGCCATACTTTGGGCCACGCTATCGAATCGTTGACGGACTATTCCCGCTTCATCCATGGGGAGGCAGTGGCTATGGGAATGGTGCGCGCGGCTAAACTGTCTCATTCAATGGGGAAATGCTCGGAAGAGGTTCCAAGGCGCTTGGAGGCCCTGCTGAAAAAACTGGGCCTGCCGGTTGAGATGCCGGGATTGGATTCCTCAGCCGTGATTGAATCTTTGTATCATGATAAAAAAACTATAGACCATAAAATAAGGTTTATTCTGGTTAAAGAAATTGGTTCCATCGAAATCGTTGACCATATGCCAGAAACAGAAATTTTAAAAATACTTTGAGAAGGCAATCAAGGTTTCCCCATGCCAGCCAGACGAACAATTTTAATACTAACGATGATTTTTTTGGTCAGTGGGCTGGTGTCGTTTGTGGAGGCCGCTATTTACAAATGGAAAGATGAAAACGGTAAAACCCATTTTACCGATGACCCCACAAAGGTTCCAGAAGCGTTCCGCAAAAAACCCTTTATAAAGGGTTCCAAATCCCGTAAAGAAACTCTAAACTCCAGACAAAAGAAAGCCCCGGATGAAGAAGCCTCCGATAAAAAAAGTGTTGCTGAAACTGAAAACAAAGAAGGCGACAAACAAGAAGGTTTGACGGAGGCGCAGCGTTCGATCGCTGAAGCCACCGTTAATTTCCTGAGAGAAGATATCTCCCGATACGAAAAATTTTATACCTATCCGGCTAGCCGGAGTAAATTTCGCGCTATCAAGGGAGCCGTTGCGGGGGCGACCCCCCAAAAACAGGCTCTGCTGGCTCAAGTTTCCTCGGACGACCTTCCTTTATTTGAGGAAATTGCCGGGTTTCTTGAAACAAGCATTGCCGAAGATGAAAAATCTCAGAAAGTCGTTCCTAGTACTATTACATCGACCCGCCAAACCCACGCGCTGATGAACCGGTTGAAGAGTGAAGCCGGGCAGGAAAACCAGCTTCTGGAAAAACTGACCACAGCCCTCAACACAAAAACTACTAAGGTTGAAACTGCCGGTGAATTGCCTCCCCTATAGAAAAACAGATCTCCGTGCTATCTATATGGCTATTATAAAACGCTGTGAATATCGCTTCTGCCAAAATCTGAAAACCTTTTTTTCAAAAATTCCTCGTAGGATTTCCTCACCTGACGGCGGCCAGTCGGACTGTGGTTTAAAGCGGCATTTTTAGCCGCTTTTATTTTTTTAGGATTATATTTTCAAAGTTCCAATAGAGAGCGCCCATTTCACAAGTAATTCCTTGTTCCTACCAACGCAACTTCAGTTAGGGGTATGAAAGAATCCGATTAAACGGTCCTTCCCATTCATGCCATGTTGAAAAAATTGTTCTTCAGGTAACAAAATTTGTAACAGCGTCTTCGATTTCCAGCTTCAGTCTTCCCGCCAAATATTTTTTTGTTTCTACAAATCGTTGAAAAATAATCTATAATTATAGTATCGAGTTTATTCTTTTTATTTTGGCCTTTATCTTGCTGTAATGAAGATTAGAGCTAAAGCCCCCTCGGCAATCCCTTTTACGGGCCCCCCCTGCATGGAGCAGATGTTAGCGGAGCAAGCTTTAGCGGGGCAACTTTCTGTAATACCATTACGTCAGACGGGGAGACGGATAGCTCGGGTTGTTGATAGAGTTGGCCTGAAGTCTAAAAATTAATAAAAGCCTTATGTCTTTTTAGTTCCGGCAAGACATGGGGCTTTTTCTTTTGGAAACCGGCTTTTTGTTTACACTTTGCATCTCATTCCTCCTTGCCAACTCCCTCCACAGGGGTTAAATTAAAACCGTTATTGTAGACGTTCAAATTCAATTCGATTTTTTCATCTATGCTCAGGGGGCTCTGCCATGGCAATCAAAACCTATAAAAACTATATAGATGGGAAATGGGTGGTCTCGTCCAGCGGCGAAACCTTCGATAATATCAACCCCGCCAACAAAAAAGAAATTCTCGGGCGTTTTCAGAAATCAAACGCGAATGACCTGAACAAGGCGGTGAAATCCGCCGTCAAGGCCCGGGAAGGATGGAGAAACCTGCCCGCTCCCAAACGTGGCGAAATTCTTTTCCGGGTGGGAGAATTGCTGACCAGGCATAAAGAATCTCTAGCTAAGGATATGACCCGGGAAATGGGAAAGATCCTTAACGAAACTCGTGGCGATGTTCAGGAGGCGATCGACCTGACCTATTACACGGCAGGGGAAGGCCGACGAATGCTGGGTGAAACCGTTCCTTCTGAATTGAATAACAAATTTTGCATGACCGTCAGAATGCCGGTGGGAGTGGTGGCGGCAATCACGCCATGGAATTTTCCCATTGCCATTCCGTCCTGGAAACTGATTCCGGCCCTGGTGTGCGGCAATACTGTGGTGTTCAAGCCAGCCAGCGATACTCCCCTTTCGGCATATCGTTTTGTGAAAATCTTTGAAGAGGCGGGTCTGCCACCGGGTGTTTTGAACTTTGTCACCGGTTCGGGATCAGAGGTGGGCGAACCTCTCATAGAGCATCACAACATCGATCTGGTTTCTTTTACCGGTTCGACCGATACCGGAGCGCAGGTGGCACATAAATGCGCCTGGAACATGAAACAATATTCCCTGGAAATGGGAGGAAAAAATGCCATCATCGTGATGGACGATGCCGATCTCGATCCCGCCGTGGAAGGCGTGGTATGGGGAGCGTTTGGGACTACCGGACAACGATGCACCGCTTGTAGCCGTGTCATTGTGCATAAAAAAGTTATTAAAAAGTTTATCAGCCGCCTCCTCAAACGCACGAAAACGCTTCGCCTGGGAGATGGACTCAAAAATACCACCGATGTCGGACCGCTGATCAACGAAGAGCAACGGCAGAAAGTTCTGGGTTACTGCAAAATCGGCGTGGAAGAAGGAGCCAAACTGCTCCTCGGTGGAAATATTTATAACAAAGGTAAATGCCGGAGCGGATTCTTCTTTGAGCCCACGTTGTTTGCAGGGGTGACTCCGAAAATGCGAATCGCGCAGGAAGAAATATTCGGTCCGGTTTTGAGCATCCTGGAATGCAGAAGCCTGGATAACGCAGTGGAAATTGTCAACGATTCGCGGTTTGGCTTGTCATCGGCAATTTATACACGGGATGTGAATCGTGCCTTCAAGGCCATTGAAAAACTCGACACCGGAATCACCTATATCAACTCCTCAACCATTGGAGCGGAAGTGCAACTGCCGTTCGGCGGTACCAAGGGAACAGGTAACGGCCATCGCGAAGCCGGGACCACTGCACTGGAAATTTTCACCGAATGGAAATCCGTGTTTATCGATTACAGCGGGGGCCTGCAGAAAGCCCAGATTGAGGATTAAAAATTTTCATTGCGCAAAAAATAAGGGCTCTCTAAAAATTACTTTTGGCCATGAGCCCCTTAGCAGGGGAGGCAGATAATAAGGGCTTTTTAGGCGAGAAACTCTTTGCTTGCCAGAAAAAGCGATTGTTCATTGGCCCCACGCCGAGTGGCCTTATGAATTTTGGACACGAATAGTAGTCCAAAAGGCCTGCGAGTTGCCACAGAGAAAATTACCGAATAATTAGAGACGCCCACAAATATTACCCGTTTCTATGTTAGAATTTTTACTACCAGCCGCTACTCATTGCAGTAGCAACTGCCTGC
>JAPKCW010000163.1:0-4502 GCA_028822815.1 Nitrospinaceae bacterium
CTATTCGATATAGCGATTGAACAACTCTTCCTTTTGATTAGGGGGGTGGGTAATTTTTGTCTATCCGTTTTCAATTGACATCAACCCGAATATCGGGCATTAATAATGTTCCATATAGGCCGAAAAATTAAAGTTGGAGCTTAACCTCACATGCCAAAGATCAAGGTCATCAACACAGAAACCAACGAAATCATTGATTTGAAAGCCGGTTATGGGGCCAACCTGAGAAAGGCCGCGCTCTATAACGATGCCGAGGTTTATAAAGGGTTCAACAAGTTTTTAAACTGTCGGGGGCATGGTTTATGCGGCAAATGTGTGGTGGAAATCGAACCTCTTGAAAACGTCAACCCACGCACCTTTTTTGAAAACCTCCACAAACTCGAACCTCACCAGAAACTCGGGTGCCGCGTTAAAGTCTATGGCGATATCACCGTCAAAGCCGCCATCGCAGACTGACCATCCAGGTATTTCCCCTTCCCCGTTATTTTATTTTCATTAAGTTTTTTTATATCCTGAGTACAATAAGTAACGGCAGAAGTGTCAGGCCTACAGCACCAACGAAGGCGTGGACCAGCACGTCCCAGCGTTTGCTGTAGGGGACGATTGTGATAAAATACAGGCAGATCAAATAATCCAGCAAGCTGTTTTCATCGTGGGTCTGGTTCATGAGCAGGTAATAACCCAGGCAAAACACGATGGTGAAAAACAGGAGCCTGTGGATTTTCAGGCTTTGGGCAGTCCTCTTTCTGAAGGCCATGAACAACCCCAGAAAGATGTTGATGATATAAAATCCGATCGCAGACACCACCCAGATAAGCGATGGGGAAGATGTGATTTTCGGGATTAGAGTGGCATCCATAAAACATCGAATCTCAAGAAGGTGAATGGCATATTAACATGGGCTTAAATTTGAAAAACCGAAAAGTGGTCATCACCGGGGCCAGTGACGGTATCGGCAGGGCTCTGGCCCTGGCATTTGCCAAGGAAGGTGCGCAGGTTGCCGTCTGCGCCCGCAACCAGGGTCGTCTGGACTCCTTGTCCAACGAAATTGAAGGTGCTCTATTCTTTGCCGCTGACCTCGGTAAGGCAGAAGGAGTTGCAGCCTTTCACAAAAGCGTAATGCAACAACTGGGGCAGGTCGATGTACTGATCAATAATGTCGGAGCGATTTTAAAATTGACAAACTTTTTTGAACTGACCGATCAGGACTGGGAAGATTCGTTTCAAATCAATCTGATGTCTGCCGTCCGGCTGACCCGGTTATGCATTCCCTCTCTCAAACAGTCCACTTGCGCAAGGATCATTAATATTTCATCCATTGCCGCCGCCAGTCCGCAGGAAGTTTTTCCACACTACAGCGCCATGAAGGCCGGGCTTTCCAATTTCACCGTTTCCCTGGCCCAGACCCTTGCTCCGGATAATATTCTGGTCAATTCCATTTCCCCCGGCCCGGTATGGAGCAAATCATGGGAAGACGAAGCCAAAGCACAATGTAATGGTTCTTCCATGGAGCAAACAAAAAAAGAAATCATGGAACAAACCGGGAAAACCATTCCTTTAAATAGAATGGGCATGCCGGAGGATTTAACAGGACTTGCCCTGTTCCTGGCTTCTGAGCAATCGGCCTGGATCACAGCCACGAATTTTAACGTAGATGGCGGTTTAACCCGGAACCCATTTTAATATGACACACAAATTTTTATCGGCCATCATCTTCCTGGGCATGCTTGCCGGATGCTCGGTTTCGCAATCGGCAAAACAAGCTGATAAAATTCTGGTCACTTCAGAATCCCCTATTTTTGACAAACGATTTGAGTCCGTCTCGCTAAAAGATATTGACCTGGGAAATTTCTAGGTTCATGGCGATTCATCGGATGACCGCGAACCAGTTCCGTTAGACAACCACACATTTTCCCGTATCACCGGGAAGGTGAAGCAGGCAGTGGTGAATATTTATACCATTCGGATTGAGGAGCGTGATGTCAAATTCGGAATCTCGCCTAATGATCTCCTGCCCATAAGGATTCCCATTGTTTCCAACATTTTGGATATCATTCCCTTTCAGGTTCCCATTCCTTTTAAGTCGGAAGGGTTCAGCCTGGGCTCGGGTTTTCTAATCAATAAGGAAGGCTATATCCTCACCAATGCTCATGTAATTTCCAATGCGGTTAATATCCATGTGGTACTGGCTGAAGGAAAAAAAGAATACCCCGCGAAAATCATTGGAATAGACCGGCTGACCGACACCGCCCTGATTAAAATTGAGCCGGACTTCGTTCCCACCGTTCTACCCTTCGGCGATTCGGACAAACTGCAAATGGGAGAGATGGTACTGGCAATAGGAAATCCACTGGGATTCCAGCATTCCGTAACATCCGGCCTGATCAGCGCCAAGGAGAGGGCTACTCCCCACCCCGGAAACCGCTATACAAACTTTCTGCAAACCGACTCGGCCATCAACCCCGGCAGTAGCGGTGGGCCCCTCATCAACCTTTATGGAGAAGTGGTGGGGATCAATACAGCTATTGTTGAACAGGCACAATTGATCGGGTTCGCAATTCCCATCAATACCGTAAAAGGTGTCATGGGTATGCTGATCATCGGCAAAACGGAAAGAGGATGGTTCGGAGCCCACGCATCACCTATCACTGCCGAGGAAGCTTTGGAACTGAACTATCCGGAGTCTGAGGGAATGCTTATCAAAGGTGTGGAAAAAGACAGCCCCGCCGAACAGTCCGGCCTGCAAATAAATGACATCATCACCGGATTTAACAAAGAGCCGATCACCAGTCTGTCCATCTTCCGGCGCAAACTGCTGACCCTCATCCCGGGGCAGGAAATTCATTTAACCATCTTCAGGGATGGGAAAACCTTCGAGATTACCAGCACCCTGGCTCGAAAAAAAACCGAGGAAGAAAACGCAGCAGAACCAACCTCCTGAAATTTCGCTCGGCTTGCATTTTAGGGAAAGTCACAGTATTCTCCCATCTTATTGCAAAAACCAACTTACAAAACAAACCGTATTTTTTATGACACCTGACATCAATCCTCAAATCTTTCGCGAATATGATATACGCGGTGTGGTCGGCAAAGACCTCACCCCCGAAACCGTTCAACTGATCGGCCAAGCCATCGGCACTTATTTGAAACGCCAGGGAGCAAAATCACTGGTAGTGGGGTGGGACGTTCGCTCCAGTTCGGTGGACTTCCGCGATATTTTATCCAAAGCCCTGACCTCTACCGGATGCGATGTCGTGGATATTGGAATGGTCCCCACGCCCGTGTCCTACTTTGCTCTACATCACCTCAAAGCGGATGGCGGCGTGATGATCACCGGTAGCCACAATCCGCCGGAGTTCAATGGCTTCAAAATCAGCCAGGGCCAACACAGTCTATATGGCAAAAAGATTCAGGAATTGAAAAGCCTGATCGATTCCAAAGATTTCGAAACCGGATCGGGAAAAATCGAACAGACAAATATTCTGGAACCTTATATGGAACATATATGCTCCATCCTGAATATTTCCAGAAAAGTAAAAGTTGTAGTAGACGGAGGTAACGGGTGCTTCGGTATAGTGGGCCCGCAACTCTTGAGAAAACTCGGACTGGATCCTATAGAAATTTTTTGTGAACCGGATGGAACCTTTCCTAACCACCATCCCGATCCCACTGTGGCAGAAAACCTGATAGGATTGATTGCAAAAGTCCGGGCCGAAAACGCAGAGTTGGGGATCGGGTTTGACGGAGATGCCGACCGCATTGGCATCGTGGATAACAACGGCAATATTCTATGGGGAGACCAGCTGTTGACTATTTTCGCGCGGGATATCCTTTCAAGAAATCCCGGTGCCACTATTGTGGGGGAAGTCAAATGCTCACAGAACCTGTTTCAGGATATCGAAAAACATGGCGGAGTTCCGGTCATGGCACCGGCTGGCCACTCCCTGATCAAAAATAAAATGAAGGAGACCGGTGCGCTTCTTGGCGGGGAAATGAGCGGCCACGTCTGTTTCGCCGACAATTATTTCGGATACGATGACGCGGTGTTTGCCGCAGGCCGGATATTGCAAATTGTAGCGCAGTCCAGCCAAAAAGTTTCTGAAATGCTCGCCGACCTTCCTGAAACGGCTTACACGCCGGAGATTCGTATCGACTGCCCCGATGACAAGAAGTTTGAAATTGTGCGAGAGTTGACAGAGTTTTTCAGGGCTCAGTACGATGTCATCGATATTGACGGAGTGCGAATCAATTTTGGAGATGGCTGGGCACTGATTCGCGCCTCAAACACCCAACCTGTTTTGGTGCTGAGGTTTGAAGCCGAAACCGAAACCCGCCTTAAAGAATTGGTCGTCATTGTTAAAAAACAAATGGATCAATACCAGCCTGTTGTGCAATTCGATTATCCGTTATGATCAAAAGGTATCTTCACACCCGCTTTCGTGTTTCTGACATGGAAGAGTCCCTTCATTTTTATACGAATATTCTGGGCATGAAAGTCCTGG
>JAPKCW010000164.1:0-4488 GCA_028822815.1 Nitrospinaceae bacterium
CCTCAAATGGAGAGTATTAACAGAATACTCCGCCAGGAATTTAGCCTGAATCTCCCGGGTCAAAGCATTGCGAAATATATAGGGATTCATATCCACCAGGCCCTGAGTTGATGCAGTCGGTGAAAATATGGGGATTTGATATTGCCGAGCAACCTCACCGGCGATTTTCACTTCGTCGCTCAACAGAGGCCCGATAATACCCACCATATTAGGCAACCCAGCCAATTCGGCTAAGACCCGTTTAACCGGCAGACTTCCAGAGTCCCTCACCTCCAGCCCCAGCTTTTCCCTGAATTGAAAGGGCAACTGGTTCACTGCAAGCTGAATTCCCTGTAATACCCTTTGTCCAGTCAGTGCTAGTTTTCCGGTCAGTGGAAGAACCACGCCAATTTTGATTTTGGCATCAGTCTCTTCCTTAATCTGGTTCAACCAACTTTCCACCTCAACTCTACGGGAATGTTTGGGGAAGGTTTCAATAAATTTCTCTATACTTGCCAGGTAATTAGCAATGTCCCCTGTCGCCCTGAAAGATGAGATTTTTCTCAATATTAAAAGGTCCACCGGAAAACCGTTACCAAATTTTTGAATTAGTGCTGAAACTTGGGCAATTCCAAGTTTTTCGTTAATCAGATTCGCAGTGACCTCGACAGCACGTTTACGGACTTCCTTATTTTCAATCTGACCAAAAACCTTTTTTAATTTAGAAAAAGCCTTTTCATAATTCATCCGGCTCCCATCAATCTGGGCCAAGCGAACCATAACCTCCCATTTACGCTTTTTATCCGGAGATGATCGCAAGACCTTTTGAAACAAGGCTTCTGCACGATCATAGTCCGCCAATTCATAATGGCAGATAGCCATGTTAAATCTTGCCGAATTTGCCAGAATGGAGCCTGGAAACTTTTGTAAAAAAATTTGGTAGAAGCGAACAGCTGTAGAAAAAGAAAGGTTGGACTGATCTATCCCACCCAGACGAAACAAAGCCAGATAACTTCTTTCCCCAGAGGGATTATGGGACAAGTAGTCATGGTAAAGTGGCTTGGCTCCAAGAAAATCTCCTGAATGAAACAAGTACTCGGCCTGCAAAAAAGGATCACCCGGTAAAGCAGGCTTGGCCTGCTCTGGGTTGTTCTCGGCTTCTTCTTGAGGCTCTGCATAGGCCAGCCCACAAACCGCAAGCACAAATATAAAATTAATTATTAGTGTTTTCATCAATCGCTAAAAGATGCCTTTACTCTTTATCTCTGGGTTTACCTTTTAATTTGTGTTTTTCAATCCGATATCTCATTGAACGAAAACTGAGATTTAATTTTTTCGCCGCCTTATTAATAATGCCATCAGAACGAATCAAGGCATTGGCAATCATTTTCTTTTCGATTTGATCCAGGGTTCTTTCAAGGTCAATATTATTTTGGTCCAGTTCAGGGACCTGGGTTTTATCGGGAGACAATTGCCCGAGAAGTTCATCCGGCAAACTGGTTTTGCGAATCCTTTCCTCTGTCTCCAGGACCACTGCCCTCTCAATGACATTTTCCAATTCTCTCACATTACCCGGCCAGGAATACTGTTCGAATACTTTCAAGGCATCCTGATCTATACCTTGAATATAGGTTTTAGCGTGCCGGGTGTTATACTTATTGATAAAAAATTCCACCAAATCCGGAATATCTTCTCTACGTTCCCTTAAAGGTGGAAGGTGAATAGGAATGACATTCAACCGGTAATATAAATCCTCGCGGAAGGATTTCTGTTCCACCAAATCCGAAAGATTGCTGTTTGTCGCCGCGATGATTCTTAAGTCCACAGGAATGGACTGGGTACCTCCTAGTCGCATGATTTCATGTTCCTGCAAAACCCGCAACAGTTTCACCTGTGTCGATAATGGGGCATCGCCCACTTCATCAAGGAAAAATGAGCCTTTATTCGCGGATTCCATCAATCCCGGCTTCAAGGAATCAGCACTGGTGAAGGCTCCTTTTTCATGCCCGAACAATTCACTTTCAAGAAGGTTTTCCGGCATGGCTCCACAATTGATGGAAACAAAGGGATAGTTTTTTCTAGAACCGTTAAAATGGATGGCTTTAGCGATGAGTTCTTTGCCCGTACCACTTTCACCCGTGATTAAAACAGTCGCACTACTTTGGGCAACTTTGTCCACTAGATCGAAAATTTTCTGTATCGGTCCGGATTTCCCTATTATATTTGCAAGCTGAAAGCGGTCATTTAATGCAGTTTTTAAAAAACGGTTTTCCTCGGTGAGCTTTTTCTTCTCCAAAGCGTTCTTGACGATTAGCTGGATGTCCTCGATTTTGAATGGCTTGGAGATATAATCGTAAGCACCCTTTTTCATAGCGGTCACGGCTGTTTCGGCGGAAGCATAAGCCGTCATCATTACAACGGGCGTATCGGGGAGGATTTTTCGAGCCGCATCCAAAACATCTATTCCATTGGAGCGCCCCATGCGGATATCGGTCAGAACCAGATCGAAACTATTTTCACGGATCAGCTTGATGGCTTTTTCGACACTGGGAGAGGTAACAACCTGATAACCTTCCTCTTCAAGCATAATTACCATGAAGTCCCGTAAACTTTTTTCATCATCCACAATCAGAATGGAACTCATACCGTTATTTTATCGCCCTTCCTACCTGCAAATCAACCGCCGGCGAACCGCCGGAGGCAGATTGCAAAAGCTCGTCAAGCCGAGAGTATCGTTGCCAGCAATAAAACGCTATTGCAAGCTAGTCCAGCGAGTTATGCTCTTCATTTGCCTTCATACCCCAGTTATATCTTCTTCATTAAATTTCATGCCCCGCATGGGGTAGAATGGGGTATCACGCTGGTGGCCCCACGCCTAGTGGCGGTCAAAGGTTTCTGCGTAGAGTTTTAGCCGCAGGGCATTGAGTTTTATGAATCCCTCTGCGTCATCCTGATTGTAGCCATGACTTTCTTCGAAGCTTGCTATATTCTGGTTATACAGCGATTTTTCAGCTTTTCGACCTAGGACAACACAATTGCCCTTATACAATTTCAGCCGGACCTCCCCGGTAACATTCACCTGGACTTGGTCAACAGTTTGCTGAGCCAGCTCCCTTTCAGGAGAAAACCAAAAACCGTTATAAATCATTTTGGCATAGGCGGGAATCAGAGAATCACGCAAAAAAGTAACCTCCCGGTCCAGAGTAATGGATTCAATCGCCCGATGGGCCTCGTGCAAAATCGTTCCACCCGGCGTTTCATATACTCCACGCGACTTCATCCCCACAAAGCGGTTCTCGACAATATCAATACGGCCGATTGCATTTTCTCCCCCGAGCTGGTTGAGACGCTCCAACAAAGTTGCAGGGCTCATCCTTTCTCCGTTAACAGCAACCGGATTCCCCTTCTCGTAGGTAATCTCTATAATGGTTGCTTTATCAGGGGCCGCCTCCGGGGAAACTGACAATAAAAACATGTCGTCATGTGGCTCGTACCAAGGGTCCTCCAGCACTCCTCCCTCATAACTGATGTGAAACATATTACGGTCGGTACTATATGGTTTGTCCTTGGTAACAGGAACGGGAATCCCGTGCGCCGTTGCATAATCGATCAACGCCGTTCTAGAGGTAAGATCCCATTCACGCCAGGGAGCGATGATCTTTATTTCGGGATTAAGCATATGGTAAGCCAGCTCAAAGCGGACCTGATCGTTCCCCTTGCCCGTTGAACCATGCGATACTCCATCTGCCCCCTCCATTTTCGCAATGCGAATCTGCTCCTTGGCAATCAAGGGGCGCGCAATGGAGGTACCTAAAAGATAGTTGTGCTCATAAAACGCATTGGCCCGAAGCATGGGAAAGATAAAATCCTTAGCAAATTCCTCACGCAGGTCTTCGATATAAACCTTACTGGCCCCAGTTGCCAAGGCTTTCTCTCTAACCGGGTCCAACTCCTGGCCCTGCCCCACATCGGCCGCAAAAGCGATGATTTCACAACCATATTTTTCCTTCAGCCATTTGATAATAACGGAGGTGTCCAGTCCACCTGAATAGGCCAACACAATTTTCTTAACTTTATTTCCCATAACTACTTTCTTTCAAGGTTTAAAAATTTAAGATCCCAATAATCATCAATAAATATTGCCTACGGCATATTGGGCGGCCCCTAGCAACGGGGCGGTTTCATCTATCACCACTTTCACAGGAATTTCCGAGAGATATTTTTCAAACCTGCCTTTCGCAAGAAACGCCGCCATAAAATTCCCCTCTTTTAATAATGGCAAGATCTTGGGAGCAATGCCTCCGCCTAAATAAACCCCTCCCGTCGATAAATATTGCAACGCCAAATTCCCCGCCAGGGCTCCATACAGGGAAACAAATAGTTTTAAAGTTTTCTCGCAGACCGGAGAAGTTTTTGCGATGGCTCTTTCAACGATAGTAGCAGGAAAATCAACAGGCTCAATCGCTTCGCCCTCTTCATAGGCAATAGACTTAAAAAATCCATAAATAA
>JAPKCW010000165.1:0-4447 GCA_028822815.1 Nitrospinaceae bacterium
CTATTTTATCCACTTGCGGATTCTGGGTGAATTTAATCTGCATTTCTCTCAAGATCAGTAATGCGTTGGAAGCATCGTTATTCAACTCGTAACATCTTGAAAGGCTCCAATATACTTCAAACAAGGGGAAAGCGGTGTTCGCATCGATTACCGATTTGAACAAATCAATGGCTTTTGTATAATCTTTTCCATACTCAAAGCTGTGTGCCAGCCCAACCTGTGCCATTTGGTAATTGATTTGTCCCGAAGACGAGTTGCTCATCACCGTTGAATAAAGCGCTTCGGCTTCACTAATCTCCTGGTTTTGAAAATGGGCATCGGCTAATAACAATGAAGCCCGCTCTTTTTGAAAACCCTCCCCTATTTTTTTCCAGATTGACCTCACTTCAGAGGCAGGATTACTGTCATTTTCGACCATCTTTTCCATTTCAAAATATAACGCTTCATTTCCTAACGCCTGGGTTTCCTGATAATATCTGAAGCCAAAAAAAGAAGAAAAGATAATGACGAGAGCGGCGACAATACCAATAACCGTGGCCCGATTATCCATATAATAAAGCATAGCTTTTTCAGAAGTGGATAAAAATTGGTCAGGATCTTTCAGCAAATGTTTTCGGCTGACTTTAATACGTTTGGCCATGAGAAAAACCTTACTTGATTGACGAAATTCTCAAAAATTCCGATAAATTTATGTTAATAGGTTAGCAACTTTATTTAATCATAAAGACAAATCCCAAACAAGCCATTTCTCTAAGCAATGCAACTATGAATTCGTTATAATGCCGGAGTCCTCTTGCTGAAAAGGCATAACATGCATGAAAAAATTTCCATTATTGGCGCGGGTAGTTGGGGAACCGCATTAGCTATTCATTTGGCCAGCAATTTTCGCCAAATATCCCTTTGGGTGTATGAACAGGATTTGTGTGACACCCTGACCCATACCCGTGAAAACACCTGGTTTTTACCCGGACACCCTTTGCCCGAAAATATTCAGCTCACTTCTTCATTACAATCGGCTATCCCGGGGCAATCCCTGATTCTGCTAGTAGTCCCTACTCACGTAATTAGGCAGATCCTGTCCCAAATCAAACCATTTTTAGAAAAAGATTGTTTATTGATTTGCGCCAGCAAAGGAATTGAGAATGACACTCTTTTTACTACCCATCAGATCATTCAGGATGTTTTGAATATCGATAATTCTGTATCAATCATTTCCGGCCCAACATTTGCCAAGGAAGTCGCATCAGGAGTTCCTTCCGCATTGGTAGCTTCTGCAGAAACGCTTGCAACGGCAAAACAAGTGCAAGAGCTTTTTACTACGGATAAAATGAAAGTTTTTACCAGCACCGATTTGGTAGGGGTGGAAATTGGCGGCGCTTTGAAAAATGTTATCGCTATCGCCACGGGGATTAGTGACGGACTGGGCCTGGGATTTAACACCCGTGCCGCGCTGATTACCCGTGGATTGGTCGAGATCAGCCGGATTGGAACAAAACTTGGAGCCCGTCCAGAAACCTTTTATGGCCTTACCGGCTTGGGAGATCTTGTACTCACCTGCACCGGCGACTTGAGCCGGAACCGGCAACTGGGAATCCAACTTGGCAAAGGAAAATCCCTGAAAGAAATTACTGAAAACATGAAAATGGTAGCCGAGGGTGTTTTGACTGTGAAATCGGCTTATTCCCTGATAAAGAAATTTAATGTCCAAGCAGCAATTATGGAAGAAACCTACCGTGTCCTGTATGAAAACAAATCGCCCGGTCAAGCACTGGAGGACCTGATGAAAATAGAAATATCTACCGAGTTTGCAGGCATAGAAGGGTTGGAATGAATGCCAGGGATTTAAAAAAAATATTGAATGACCTGCACGAGCAGAAACTAACCCCACAGCAGGCCATAAAAAAACTTACGGCCCTGCCCTATGAAAACCTCGGATTTGCCCGGGTTGACCATCATCGCAGCCTTAGACTCGGCATGCCCGAAGTCATTTACTGCCAGGGAAAAACAGTAGTTCAAATAAAGAAAATTATTCAGAGCATAAATCGTGCGGGACATTCCGTTCTGGCGACTAAGTTATCCAAAGACAGCTTCCGCAAATTAAAACCCTCATTACCTAAAATTGCTGAATACAATGAAATGGCACAGACTCTGGTTATTGAAAAAAATAAACACCGAAAAAAAAATGGCTTGATAACCATCATCAGTGCAGGAACCTCAGATATCCCCATCGCCGAAGAGGCTTCTGTCACCGCTCAATTGTTGGGAAGCAAAACAGAAACACTTTTTGATGTAGGGGTAGCAGGTATTCACCGTCTACTCGATAACCTTGAGCAGATCCGGAAAGCGCGGGTGGTCATTGTTGTGGCAGGAATGGAAGGAGCCCTCGCCAGTGTGGTCGGGGGCCTGATAGACAAACCCATCATAGCTGTGCCTACCAGCATTGGTTATGGAACGTCTTTTGGAGGTGTTTCCGCCCTTCTAACCATGTTAAACAGCTGCGCACCAGGAATAGCGGTGGTCAACATCGACAACGGATTTGGAGCTGGAAGCATGGCCCACCGCATCAACATTCTTGGAGATTCGACAGGGACTGAATGAGCCGATTCATCCCCACCTCAGAATTTACAACAGGCTCATAGCCAAAATCCTTTTTGGCCAGAGAAATATTAAAATAATGCGAAGTTGCTAATTGTGAGGCTAGGAACCGGGTCATCGGAGGCTCTTTTTTGATATTTCCCCAATGGTATATTTTTTCCAAAAAATATCCCACCCTTGATGCATTTCGATAGGAAATACTGCGCGTAACAGGTGGTCGGCTTGTTTTTTTCAGCACTTCATTGATCCATTGCCACAGATTCACCGGTTCGCCATCGCTGACAAAATAAACTTTTCCACTGGCAGAAGGATCACCAAACTCCAGCGCATCACAGGCTTTAAGGTGAGCGGATACGGCATTGTCGATATAAATCATATCGACCCTGTTTTCCCCTTGCCCCACTCGCACCAATCGTCCTTTATCTGCTTTTGCCAAAAGCCTCGGTACCAAATGCGGATCACCAGGCCCCCAGATTAAATGCGGCCGGATAGATACCGTAGCCAAATCCGGGCTATTGGCTTCTATCACAAGTTTTTCAGCAATCGCCTTGGTGCGGGGGTACTCACTTAAATAATTCTCTGGGTAGGGAACCGTTTCATCCACCCCTTCAAGGCTCGAGCCCCCGTAAACGACACTGGGAGAACTGGTAAATATCAGCTTTGGGACTGCGTTAATCAGGCAGGCTTTAATAACATTGCGGGTTCCATCAACATTAATGCTGTAAAAATCTTCTGCCCGGCCCCAAATTCCGGGAAAAGCGGCAGTGTGAAAAACCGCATCCATTCCGGCAATTACCTTGTGAAGGAAATCAAAATCCCGAATATCTCCCTGGAATAATTTAATGCCCTTTGGAAGGTGGGAATAATGGTGCCGGCCGACAACGGTAACGTCATGTTGTTTTTCATGGAGAGATTTAGCAATTCCGCTGCCAAGAAATCCACCACCTCCTGTAACCAGAACCCGCATTTTATATTCCTCTTATTTATCGAGCAAAATGTTTTCTCGGCTCAAAAAACTATTGCTAGTCGGGTCCAGCGAGTTATGCTCTTCATTAAATTTCATGCCCCGCATGGGGTATCACGCTGGCGGCGGCTCGCCGACGTTTATTCTAACGCAAGATTCGCTTTAGCATCCAAAGTCTTAAATTCTGCCGACAAATTTTCATCGCAAACAAATTTATGATAACCGGCACAGGCAATCATGGCGGCATTATCGGTGCAAAAAATCGGATCCGGAAAAGAAGCCTCAAACCCATTAGCTTGAGCCTTACTGCGTACGGCCTCGCGCAAGGCACCGTTTGCGGCCACCCCACCTGTTAAGACGATTCTCGATATTTTCTCCTGTTCACAGGCGCTGATCAGCTTATCAACCAGGACATCAATTACCGCATCCTGAAACCCCGCAGCAATATCTTCATCCGTCAAGGGATTGTCTTGCTCTCTTCGTTCTAAAAAAGTCCGGACCGATGTTTTCAATCCGCTGAAACTAAAATCCAAGGAACCTTTCTCCAGATATGCCCGGGGGAATTTATGGGCCTTCCCGTTTCCCTTTCGCGCCAACCTTTCAATGGCCGGGCCTCCTGGATAGGGGAGTCCAAGCATTTTTCCAACCTTATCAAAAGACTCTCCCGCCGCATCATCCCGGGTCCGCCCCAGCAGTTTATATTGCCCAAAATTAGCCGCTAGGTACAGGTCGGTATGCCCTCCCGAAACAATCAGAGCGATGAAGGGAAATTGTATTTTTTTCTGCAGAAAAATGGCAAGAAGATGGCCTTCCAAATGATTCACGCCAATCATAGGTATATTAAGACCATAAGAAAGGCCCTTGGCAGTGTTCAGACCAACCAGCAAT
>JAPKCW010000166.1:0-4436 GCA_028822815.1 Nitrospinaceae bacterium
ACCGATACCCCCATGCGGCCAGGTGGTCGCACCGAAAGCATGGTCATGCCAAAACACCAAACCCAAATCGACATCCACCCACCAACGATAACGCACATATTCGGTCGTAATGATCTGACCTTTTGCATGCGCATGCGTCATTCCCTCAGTGAACTTGATGGTGTATTTGCCATCTTTGGCTGGGCCTTTATTCGGATCAGGCGAGATATTCGTGATCCAGCGGGCATCTTTACCGTTGGGAACTTCGATACCAACAATGATATCGGCTCCAACATGGTAAGTGGGCGAACCCTTCGCCATCTGAATCTGGATCGTATCGTCACCCGGTTTCGTCGCTTTCAACAACTTGGCGTTCATCGGAACCGGCATGCCAATATGATGCCCGTCTTTCATCTTCTTGGTGAACTGAGTGTAAGACCTCATCGACTGGTCATAAGAAAACCCAGTGATTACGCCGTCTGAGGCCTGATTGTCGAACTGAAAGAAATGTGGATGGATGTTGACTTTAGACATCTGGAAATTGGTGAAGTCATCATCATCCCATTCACTTGAAAGCAGGACATCCACGCAGTCATACACGTTGGCACGAATGACCAGCGGAATGGCTTTCTTGGGATCTGCTTTTTTCTCAGCCATCTCCTCATCGATCACATAGATCAAACCGTATTTATCAATGACCGGCGGGGTTTTCCCAACCTGTCCGGTAAGCTCGATCGGAGTATTGATGAAATGAAGATTATACTGTTTGCGTCCGGCACCTGCCGGGCAAAGGCTCCAACGGCCCTGTTCACCCGGTTTGGCACCACCCGTATTCTCCATATCGGGACCACTTCGCGTACTACCGGATTCCGTCTTAGTAATAACCCCCGAATCGGTCTGCATATGGAACGGCTCCAGCCAGGGAGCGCCACCATGGTTTCGCGCAAAAGGAACACGCTTGCCGAAATGCGGGGTTAAATGCGGCCACGCCAGTTTGCCGTGCTGGTCAAACTGGATTGGATGGCGCTTACCAGGATGCGGTGTTTTAAATTTTGATCATTAAATAACCGTTTCCCGCTCAGACAAGACCTGATTGCCTTTCCAGCCATAATCCCAGACAGAACCGTCATACGCTTTGATCTGTTTGATCGGGTCATCATGATGACCGGGTTGCCCTTTCGGCGGAAGCATGTACTTCACCCAGTCCTTGATATTGACGACCGGAATTTCTTTCGACCAGTCACTTTTTCCTTTGCCTACAATTTTAAACTTCTTGCCAAACCAGTCCATGGTTTTACCGACCAGTTGGTCTGAAGTCTGTCCTGTCGGAATGCGTCCCGCACGATCAGGAAGCTCTTTCAAAGGACGCATGATATCGGTGCTTTCGAACGGATAGTTGCCCGTCTGCAGGATGTTGTAAACCCGCCAATAGCCCCACATACCCGCTACGTAATGATGCGCAACATGACAATGGAACAGGAAGTCCCCTGCCAGGCGCTGACAAAGTCCAGACCCACACTCCGTTTCCAGATCCATAGTTTCTGAAGGACCAATTACCTGAACATCAACACGGGCTGATGTCGTTCGAACAACAGGATACTTAACCGGACCATCATAAGCCGCTGTAGTCAAGTTCAGCAACTGCTGAGCTTCACGTTGCGGAGAACGGGTCCAACGAATGGTTCCTCCATGCGGATGATGGGAATGAAACACCTCACCACCGCCATGCACAAGGCGGAATTTAGCCGGATCACCCAGGTAAGAACGGGGAATCGTGGTCGGAGCATCTCCGAAGGTATAAGAGCTGTAAGCCAGAGATTCGTCTTCAAAGTGGAATTTCTTTTCCTGAACAGCCAGGTTGTTAATACCGAACGGCTCGGAGCGGAAGTTTATGGCGCGTGCAGAAGGACGGTATGCATCCGTCTGCGGATCGCGTTGAGGTATCATTTCACCATGACGGTTGAGGGGACGAAATGATTCGTCACCCACCTCATGATACACTATAGTAAATTCCCGAAAATCCTTGGCCTCGTCGTTGACAATCATGGCCATCCAGCCACTTTCCAAAGGACCGCCGGTCCAAGGATCCAGGTAACGGGAACCCCTCGGCTCAACAATAAACGTTCCGATCAACCCCAGAGACGAAGGATCACGACCCGCATGATTCTGGATCATGTGACCGCCTTCCTGCTCGTCAATAGGAATGTACCACTCATAATCCTGCGTCTCTTCAGCCGCAATAATGGAACCTGGAGTGGCCGCCGTGTTGGGCTGGCCGGTAGAACTGATGATCATCGCGGAACCATTTATCTGAAAACCCGCGTCCTCATCTTCCAACTGATTCGAAAATTTAATGCGAACACATTCGCCCTGATTAGCTCTAATAACCAAGGGTTGGATGGCATCGCCTTGAAGTCCATTGGAAACCGCACCGGGATCCAGCTCCTCTTCACGAGCCGCCTCATTCTTTTCTTCTTCAGCGCGGACTTTGTCAATGTTCTTATCCAGAACATACATATAGCCCGGGTAGTAATCGCCCCATTGATTGAGGGTGACCTCTACATTGATAGCGGAAATATTATATTGTTTTACGGGAATGTTGCCGGGGCAGTGGGCGCCTTTATATACCTTGGCGGCTGCTTCTGTAGGCCCCAGGAGATAGCTTTGTCCCAACTGATGGGCGGCCCAGGAGTCGTGAAATCCGCCGCCGGATGAAGCCGGGCTGGCATGTTCCTTGAGCTTGGATTTTAACTGGTCCATGACTCTCATCATGGTGTTGTCCAGTTGGTCCTGCCTACCTTCCATGCCACCCATTAAGTCTTCATGCGCAAGCTGTTTTTCAAGCTTTTCCAACCATGCTGGCTTATCTACCGCAGGGTTGCCTAAATTTTGACCGCCATGTGAATGATCGGTCGTGACCGCGCCTGCCGGGACACAAAGCCCCAAGGTCATAAGAACAACCGCAAACGCATGCCAGCTTTTCCACCCGTTTTTGACACCAAACATTTCTGCCTCCTAAGTAGTGCGTCTAAAAATGACTAAATAAAAACTGCTGAATGTTATTTTTTTTAAATCAATATAGCGGCCCTATCCACCCCTTTATGGTGAACCGCAAAAATATAACCCATTTTGTTTCAAAAGGTTTATAAGATTTCTTTTTTAAAGCGCCATTCCCCTGCAAAAAAAAATATCACATTTTGGGTGCGCAACTTTAACAAATTTATTTTTCCCTTACAAGCCCCAAATGAAATTTTTTGTCATTTCTCCAAACCAACAGAAAAACCGGGCTTCCTTTCTGAATTTTGCCTACTAATCCATCAAATTCGTGCTGGTTTTCCACGGCCTCCCCGTTGACCGCCACAATCAGATCTCCTGATTGCAAGCCTTTTAAAGCGGCCGGGCTTTCCGGAGTGACTCGGGACACCAAAGCCCCACCGGGCAGTTTCGAACCTTTTGTGGAATTCACCACAGTGAACCCCAGTCCGGATGGACGCATGGGGGGTAAAGTGGCCAATTGAGTCGTTCTTTTCTTTCTCGATTCCAGTTTGACAGGCACGAGCTTGTGCTCGCCCTTACGGAGAATATCCAAGTTGATGGTCTGCCCCGGTGTGATCGCACCGATCACCCGGATCATGCTATTGGGAGAATCGATTTCTGACCCTCCAATCTTCAAGATGATATCCCCGACTTTAAGTCCCGCCATGTCGGCTGGATCCCCCTCAAAAATAGAATTGATGATGACCCCTTCCCCTACCGGCACCTTTGCCTCCTTGGCCACCTCCTCCGAAACCGGGTCTATGCCGACACCCAGCCAGCCTCGATGCACCTCACCATGCTCCACCAACTGTTCCACCACGTGCTTGACCATATTGGAGGGAATAGAAAAACCAATGCTCTGGGCATAATTGATGATCGCCGTGTTGATACCAATCACTTCCCCTTTTATGTTAAGAAGCGGTCCTCCACTATTACCCGGATTAATGGAAGCGTCCGTTTGTATGAAATCTTCGTAGCGAGAAAGATTTATATTTTCTCTCTGCAAGCCGCTGATAATGCCAAAAGTGGTGGTGTCGTTGAGTCCATAAGGATTGCCCACTGCAATAACCAGTTGCCCGATCCGGACTTTGCTTGAGTCCCCGAATACAACTTCAGCCAGCGGCACTTTGGATGCAATATAAACTACCGCAAGATCGGTATCTTCATCAGCCCCCAGCACTTCGCCAATGATTTCCCGGCCGCCCATGAGGGTCACCTTGATTTTCTGAACATTACGCACCACATGGCTGTTGGTAACGATGAGGCCCCTTTCGGCATTATAGATAACCCCTGCCCCTGCATTGGCTGGCCTCCCCCTCTTAGGCAGTCCCTGCCTGACAGCGTCTTTGGCAATATAGGGAGACAGACTGACTACCGCCGGACGGACCCTGTCTGCGAGTTCCACCAACTCCCTTTCCACT
>JAPKCW010000167.1:0-4416 GCA_028822815.1 Nitrospinaceae bacterium
AGACCAAACCAACCAGATTAATCTTCTTCTGATGATGCTGACTTTTTGGGGAGGATTGAGCGCGTATTTAGGGGTGAGTGGATATTATCAAAGCGATACATTTCTAAGTTCGCTTCCTGGCTTTTGGATTACACAGATTGCAGTCTTGATTGTGATGATTCCCTGGATAGCTACAAAATCTTTACGTCAGGGAATTGATAAGATTATTGATCATACTCCCCTTCATCTCATCATGAGTTGCGAGGGATTAAGAATCCTGGCCTTGGGAGGTATTTATAAGGGATATATTGGTGAATTTTCTGCCTTTTTTGCAAAATTCGTTGGAGTCCCGGATTTCCTATATGGAGTTGCCACTTTGCTCGCAGCAGTTTTAATTTACAAAGGAATCTGGAAAGAGAAGTCGGCAATTATTATTAATCTAATTGGATTTATAATTATTGTCCCATTTGGGATGTTGTTAATTAATGTGGGGCTGCCGGGACCGATGTTCATGATTGAAGAGTCTCCTGGTTTGGAAACCATTTTTGAGTTTCCCATGGTATTGGCACCGACTCTTGTTGTTCCTCTATTCGTAATGGTGAATCTTCTTGTGGCTCTCCGATTAATGAAGGGATTTCACACGCGACCACAGGAGGCCTAGAGCCTTTTCCCACTGCCGTCTGACCGGCGGCTAGTGGGCAGAAGCTTTCTTGTAAACCTGCTCGGCCCATTTTTTATCACCGAGGTTTTCGACCAGGCTCTCGGCCAGCCAACAGAATTCATAACTTTCCTGCGCCTTACTTTCAGCTATCTTGTATAACCTCATCGCCCATTCCTCATCGCGCAAATTTTGGAAAAGGCTCGCGGCAAGTTCACAAAAATCCCCACTGTCCCCGGCCAGGCTTTCCGCTTTGCCATAAACTTTTCTGGCCCATTCCTTATCATCCAGTTTTGCACTAATGCGCTCGGCCAGACTAAGAAGGTCACTGCAGTCTTCCGCTTTGTCCTCGGCTTTCTTGAATAATTTCTTCGCCCAATCTTTATCGCCAAGTTTTATATAAATGTTGTCGGCAAGTTCATAAAACTCGGAATACTCTTCCGCCATGCCTTCGGTTTTCTGGTAAACCTTTATTCCCCATCCCCTGTCACCGAGTGTTTCGATAATGCTGCCGGCAAGGTCACACAATTCACGGATGTTTTCCGGCGCACTCTCGGCCTTCTGGAATAACTTTTTTGTCCACTCTTTATCGCCGAGTGTTTCTGAGATGCTGTACGCCAGCCAATTAAATTCCAGACTGCCTTCCGCTTGGTCTTCTGCCTTCTTGTATAGCTTCCCGGCCCATTCTTTATCACCGAGCGCTACACAAATGCTGTACGCCAGCCAGTTTAGATCCAGACTGTCTTCTGCTTTGTCCTCAGTTTTTCTATAAACTTTTTCAGCCCACTGTTTGTCTCCTGCATCGGCTAAATTATCAGCGACTTGTTTGAGGTCGCAGGCATCCTGCGCTTTGGCTTCTGCTTCAGTAAATTTTTTAGTAAGTAGTTCATCGTTGCTCATCGACTTCTCTTCAGGTTGGTTCAGTTCACCACTTTCTTTCCTGTTGAGGAGCCCCTCATTCTCACCCACTCGAAAATATTCCAGGTAATGGATTTTATCCCCCGCGTAAATAAAACTTTTTTCGTATTTTGTTTTGGGTAGGTGGTCACGCTCTGCGAAACAACCTGACTCTCGATTCATGTTTTGCAACAAGGGCTCCGCATTAAGATATTCGAGCATTTCCAAGGCATAGGGTTCGCTGTCCGTAGCCAGATAAATATTCCCTGCGGGAGCCAGCTTTATGGCGACCAACTTCACCACAGCAGGTTTGATCAATCTTCGTTTAAAATGCCTTTTTCTCGGCCACGGGTCGGGGAAGTTGATATAAACCGTGTCCAACTCTCCATCCTGGAATAGAAGCGGAATTTTTTCCCGCACATCTCCATAGACAACACGAATATTTTTTAATTTCCGAGCCTGAATCTGCGCCAATAATTTTTGGATCCCGTTTTGGGAAAAATCTATCCCGACAAAATTGCTCTGCGATTCTCTGAGAGCCATGGCAATCAAAAAATCCCCCATGCCAAAACCAATTTCCAGTTTTAGTGGATGGTTGTTTCCGAACTGGCTTTGCCAATCGAGGCATTGATCGGCATCAAGAAAGCAGGGATCTTCCACAACGAATTTTGCGGAAGAGGGTCTGGCGGTCATTAAGCCCATTTTCTAAAACATTTTTTATCGGGTTAGCTAAAAAGAAGGTTATTGCAACCTTCCAAAAAAGGTTAGTCTGGCATTCTCGGACAATTCAATATCTTTTTCAAGATTGTAGTTCAAGGTAGCTAGAATCCGGGGCGTTTGAGAAGCGACCGGGCTAACACGATGGAGAGTGTTGCGTCCACAAAAAAGAATGAGTGTTCCCTCCTTTATCTGTAATTCTTCCACAGGTGATTGGTCCAGGAGCACAGATTTAATGAGAGGAATATCTACCGTGTTTTTTTCTGCATTGCGGGCATTCACGACAAATTGAAATCCCCCTCCAGATTCCGAGGATTGAATCATTAAAGTAATAGCGAATGAGGCATTATCGAAATGCCACCCCAATTGTTGCTTTTCCTGATAATAGTTATAGTTGATGGAGGATAAGCGATCGGCATATGGGTGGACTTTATCAACCGTCAGAACGGACTGGATAAATCTTTGAAATTGTTCAGCGGTATAAATCTTCCTTAAATAAGATTCAGGTGGGATTAAATCGTGCGGCACACAGCCTTTATCACTGATCACTTCAATATTACAAGGATGATCATCTTCCCACTGAGTATTTTTTTCAGTGAGCAGTACATTATGGTTCTGCGAACAATAAAATGCTTTATGGTGTAATGAACGGGCTTCGCGTTGCAGTTCAACCAAAGCCTTTTTTGTTAGAAAATTTTCCAGGATCAGAATGGAATTATTTTGTAACTCACTCCTGCAACGTACGGCATAAGAACCCAGATCCTCAATGGGGTAACGTTGCGTGTCCACAATATCCTGCCAATGATCCATACAAGCTACCTGATCAATATTTTTCGAAGTGAGCCATCCTCCTATCCTGTGCAAGCAAGACCCATGAAAAACTACTTACTGATTAAAGAAGCCGCTATTTCATCGAAGATATCATCCAGTGCCGCTCTGGTTTTTATTGCAGCTTGACAGACGACAGCAACGTTTTTTTTATTTAAACCGTGAAAAAAATAAGTTTGCCTTCGCGCATTTTTTCCTACCTTGTCAATAAAGCGCTCCTTGATTTTCACCCCTTTTAAATCTTTTGTAGAGAATACTGACTCGCTGACTATCCTGTAATCTGTGTAAGCTCTTTTTATCGCAGCTTTAGTATTCCCTTTGAATGCTTCAAAGGGCCTTCTGAATTTATATTCATGCAAGGAACAATGTGGCTCATAACCATCTCTCTTTTTCGTAAAAATCAGTTTATTTTGCAGGCTGCCTCTTTTTGCGACTTTCCAATCCCCGGGAATTTCAAAGGAATAACCCCTGCCAATATCTACTCTTATTTTTGCTTTTTTTCCTGCTCGCGGTTGTTTTTCGGAGGTTCGGTATTGAGGAGGAATATTCCCTGGGTTATCCGTGAAATGCGCCTTTCCCTTTTCATCTACCCATTTATATGTTTTAGCCAGGGCCGGGTTTGCTGACATCATAAAGATGACGAACAAGAAAAGACCGGTGTGCTTGATCAGTTTCAATTATCCTGCTCCTGCAAAAAGTAAAGAAGGATCAATCATGCAGAGCTTACATTATGCTCGGTTCAAATAATTTTTTTTTAAATCTGTTGCCTTTGTCCAAATAAAATGACAGCCGCGCCTGTTATACAAATAATTGCACCCAGAATGTCCCATTTGTCTGGGCGTTGGTGCTCAATTACCCAAAGCCATAACAGAGAAGCTGCAATATAAACTCCACCGTAGGCCGCAAAAGTCCTGCCGGCAAACAACGCCTCAATGCGAGTTAACAAAAGAGCAAAAACTGCGAGAGATACAATCCCCGGTAGAATCCAATACATGCTTTTGCCTAAACGTAACCAAGCCCAGAAGGCAAAACAACCGGCGATTTCCGCAACCGCTGCAGCGATATAATAAATGAACGATGTCATGTTATCTAATCCGATAAAAACTACTTGCTGATTAAAGATCCTATCATTTCATCCATGATATTACCCAATTCAGCACCGGGTTTTTTGCAGCAGTACCGATGAAAGCAGTTTTCATTAAAATCCGTCCTGTCTCATAAATGATACACTGTACATATTTTTTCCCACCCGCCCCACGTCTAGTGGGCATTAAATCAATGGTTTCGTTTTCCCTGTATCTTTCTGAATTTTTAAGGGTCAAGATACTACGATACCT
>JAPKCW010000168.1:0-4407 GCA_028822815.1 Nitrospinaceae bacterium
GGTCATAAAATCGGCTATTTCCGTCCGGGCGTTCTGGTCTTTTACGTACCTGTGGGGGGTGTACTTTGCCATAATTAACCTCCAAATCAGGAAGTGAACCTGCTTATAAATTTGGATGCCGGGTTTTTGCAGGGGATTCTTTTCGTTTTTTTAAAACTTTCAAGCAAATCCGGTGAAATTGATGGAAAGCTCATGATAAGTAAAGGGGAACTGGAATATTAGCCTGGAAATTCCCTGAATTTCTTGTACAAGTTTTGTTATTGCAGGGGTTTGACGGGTACAAGGGCTTTATCCAAATCTTTGATGCGGATATTGATGTCTTTGATCGGGTAGACCGTAATCCGGGTTGTGGATGTGGAAATTGCCTGGTTGATATGCCCACCCCGCTTTTCATTGATTTCATATCCGTGTAGATGCAAGGGGTGCCCCGGCACGGACAAGACCTGCTGAATAGTAGGGTTGATTCCATATAGTCCTTGCATGCTCCAGCTTCCTGTCTTGTATTCAATAAATTTAAAATTGTCCTTAAGAGAACAGCCCTCGTTCAAATCTAATCCGCCAATAGGTATGTGGCATGCGGCAGTAGATTTTACCTCATCCAGTTTCCCTCCGATATGTATCGCTGCCAGGCCCAGATTTTCAGAAGGGAATTTGTTCTCTATCCATTCGTGAACATTTTCTCCGGCAGACAGGGTGTATTCCCTTAGTTCTTTGGGATCACATAATGCAATAGCCATGAACGGGAATTGGGGGAGGGCGTCTTCCGGACCGATCACTGGGCTCTTCAGATTCTCTTTATGGTCGGGATGATCGTGATTGAGGTTGATCAGTTTTCCCGGAGGAATGCTTTCCGGGTCAGCCCAAAGAAACTCGGAGCTTTCAGCGAACCCTTCGACAATGGCTTCGCCATTGCGTTTATACCAATTGGTGGTTCCCAATCCGATCACCGGCCACTCTTTGTCAAAGTTTGCTATTTCCTGGGTAATTTCCTCTATTTTTGAGAAGTGAAAAAAATCGCCCTTTAGCAACCGCTCTACTGTGTTGTAGGCAAGGATGATTGATCGTTTATCACTGATTATCATGGTTATCCTTTGAAATGGTCAGCCCTTTTGCAGGGCGGGTTGTTGCTGGGTCAGGCAATGGATACCACCCAGCCCCCAAATGAGGGTTTTGCATGGAATTGGGATGATAGCTCGTCCCGGAAACAAAGGAGCTATCAGATCCTGAGCTTTCCTATCATTGGGATGATCATATATCGGTACCAGTACCGCGTGGTTGGTAATGTAAAAGTTTGCGTAGCTGGCAGGAAGACGTTCTTTCTCGGTGCCAACGTAACCCGGCATGGGTAGTGGAATTATATGGAATGGGTTTCCGTCCTGGTCCTTTGCAGCTTGCAGGCGCTCATAATTATGTTTTAACCCTAGATAGTTTACGTCTCTTTCATTTTCCTCTAAAGAGCAAACAATGGTGGTGGGGTTTACGAAACGGGCCAGATTGTCGATATGTCCATCGGTGTCGTCTCCCTCCAAATCCCCACTCAACCAGATGATTTTTGACGTGGCTAAATAATTTTTTAAAAATTCTTCCATGCGTTCCCGTCGTATCCCTCCATTGCGATTTGGGTTGAGGATGCAGGAATCGGTGGTCAAGCAGGTTCCACGACCGTTTACCTCTATAGCACCTCCTTCCAAAACAATTCCCGGTTTGAATTTTAGGTAGTCCAATTGTTCGGCAATGATGCCACCCACAAGGTCATCGAGCTCCCATTTATATTTCCGTCCCCAGGAATCAAAATCCCAGTCGTTGATAGCTACTTCTTTCTCTCGCACCAGGAAATTAGGGCCGTAGTCTCGGATCCATGAGTCATTAGTAGGAATATCATACAAAGAAACCTGGTCCATGTTCACGCCATTGGACTGCAGTTTAATACGCAAAGTTTCTTCCGCAGATTTATCCTGAATCAGAATATGGGTTTGTTCTCCCTTAGCGATGGCTTTTACAATTTGAAGGTAGTCGGATTCGACTTGTTCCATATCCTGGTTGGGCCAGGTTTCGGGATCATGGGGCCAGGTCAGCCAGGTGCTTGCATGGGGTTCCCATTCGGCTGGCATGCGATAACCTTCAGAGGCAGGAAAATCATTCATCGGTATCAAGATACAATTTAGAGAGACCTTGATATGCATCGACCCTCCGGTCCCTTAAGAAAGGCCAGTTTTGCCTTACCGATTCGATTTCTGGCAGGGAACATTGAGCAATCACGATCTCGGGTTCATTTTCAGCCTGTCCGATAACCTTTCCAAATGGATTACAGATAAAGGATCGGCCCCAGAAGGTCAGAGCATTTTCCCGGCCCACCCGGTTTACTGATCCGAGAAAGACACCATTGGAAATAGCGTGAGATTTTTGTATGGTTTCCCATGCGGTAATCTGTTGGTTAGATTCTTTCGCATCTTCATCCTGATAGCCAATAGCGGTTGGATAAAATAAAAACTGTGCACCAGAGAGGGTGGTTAACCGGGCGGCTTCCGGGAACCATTGATCCCAGCAGATAAGCACTCCAACCCTTCCGTATCGGGTGGGAAAGCTTTTGAATCCGGTATCTCCTGGAGTGAAATAAAATTTTTCAAAGAAACAAGGGTCATCGGGAATATGCATTTTGCGATAGGTCCCCGCAATGCTTCCATCCGCATCGATGACAAGTGCCGTGTTGTGATAAATACCCTCGGTCCGCTTTTCAAAAAGGGGAACAATCAGTACAACCTCCAGCTCTTTGGCCAGCTTCGAGAGTGTTTCGCTCGTTGGGCCGGGCAGGGATTCGGCCAGGGAAAAATTATGGGTGTCTTCAGTTTGGCAAAAATATTGAGTCAGGAAAAGTTCGGGAAGGCAAATGATTTGCGCTCCTTTTTTTGCCGCGGCACAAATAGACTCGATTGCGCTTGCCAGGTTCTTGTCCACATCCGAGGAACAGGCCATTTGAACGAGGCCCACCGTAATAGTCGATACGTCAGTTTCACTATTTTTCATATAAAATTTATAGTAATCCCGTTCAATGGATTTTGGTATGATAGAATATCATAATATTGCAGGGGCTTGTTGAGCCGAGATAACGGTTGCCTGCAAGATAAAGGTATTGCCAATTGCCTCTCCTGCTATGGGGCTCGCCGGCCCCGATTTTAATTTACACCCTTTATATTAATCATTATCCATGTGGATCAAGCGCGAATTCAGAGATTATTATAAGCCAAAATTAAGGCGCGAACTGAAGAGGGACCCCAGCCAGGAGGAAATGGATCAAAGATTCGAAGAAATTTATAGTCAGATCAGTTGCACCCTTCTTGCGGGAGTTCTGGAGGGGGTCGGCATCTATTTTTATGAAATTGCAAAAATCAGCAAAGAAGAGCTGGATGGTTTTAGAGACCGTCCCGAAGAATATCTCTTTGAACGTTTTGGCGGTGGAAATTTTAAGTTAAACTTCTATGAAGGTCCTTCTTTTGTTGTTTGTGTGAATTTCAAACCCAAGGGTGAACCCAAGTGGATTCCCTTGCTTCCCGAAAAAGTGGGTTCTAATCCTAAACCGGCGTAACCGCCGAGGGCAGTGAGCAATAGCTCTGTATGGCTAGAAACTAGCTGTCGAGGCTTAACAAGTTATGGCTATTTGCTTCCCTCGCTGGAGGGCCAGCTTGATCCCTGTGCAATGTTTGCCTGCGAGATGAAGTATTGCCAATTGAGTCCAGTTTTACGCTGGCCTGCGGAGGTACTCCGACCTGAAATCTTGAGTTTTTAGTTATGAATGAAAGGGTATTGACCCCGATTATTGAGAGCGGGGATTTTGCATCGCAAGTCTGCCTGGTTCAGAAATGGACGGAAGAATCAGGTCCTCCTGTTGTTGTCGAAGGCTTGAGAGGTTCCTCGCGTGCGCTTTTTCTGTCGAAGCTGATTAAAATCCAAAAACGCCCTGTGGTTATTTTTACTGCTGATCAAAACAGGGGCGAAATTTTACTGGATGATCTCAAATATTTTTTCCGCCATGAAAAAATAAAATGCCAGCCGTGTTTTTTTCCCGCTTGGGAACTTCTTCCCTACGAACTGCTTTCCCCTTTAAACGAGATATCTGGAGAAAGGCTGGATATTCTTAACCGGCTTCGAACCGGAGATTCCTTGATTCTGGTTGTGCCTTTGGAAGCCGGCCTGCAAACGGTCATGCCTCGTTCTGTCCTGGAGAAACTGATTCTCCCGGTAAACATTAAAATGAGTTTGGAACGGGAATTTTTGGAAGCCTGTCTATCTGATAATGGTTTTACACGTTCTCCATTGGTGGAAAATAGAGGGGAGTTCAGTGTGCGGGGGGATATTGTCGATTTCTTCCAGCCCGGAGGGGTGAACCCGGTTCGAATCGAATTTTTTGGC
>JAPKCW010000169.1:0-4372 GCA_028822815.1 Nitrospinaceae bacterium
TGCCGGCGCCGGTATCAAAAACCAGAAAGTCGTATCCCTGGCTGACACGGTCCAGCTCATCCATGAGAACCATTTTCTTTTCCGACTGCAACTGCGTCAATTCCTGCAAACCGTCTCCGGCAGGCAGTATATGGATATCTGCAGGACCGTGAAGAATGATATCCTCCACATTAGATTCTCCGGCCAAAACATGCCCGATGTGCTTTTGCGGAGCCAGCCCTAAAAGGATATCAATATTATTCAATCCCAAATCGGCATCCACAACGAGCACCTTCTTTCCTCTCTTGGACAAGGCATAAGCCAGGTTGACAACGAAGTTGCTTTTACCAACGCCCCCCTTGCCGCTACTGACCGCCAAGACCCTCAGGTTCGATCCGCTCATTTTTCCGTATGCCATTCTTTTTAAAGTAGTTGCCTGATTACCCAAGTACATGCCTTAATCCTTTAATTTATCTTGAAATCAGTTAAAAATCAAACTTATTACCCGTTCTGGCCTGGCCACTTCCAGGTCTTCGGGAACCTGTTGACCGGATGTAAAATAAGATATGGGTAATCTGTTTCGTACAGAGAAATTGAATAAGGAGCCAAAATTCAACCCCTCATCCAGTTTGGTAAATAGAACCCGATCCAATCCCATGGAAGAAAACTGGTGATACGTTGCCATAAATAATTTTTCCTGGGCAGTCACACTGAGAACCAAATGGGTTTCCACCCCTCCCACCGCATCAAAAACTTCCTTCAACTGCCGGGAGTAGTCTTTATCCTGATGCGATCGGCCGGTGGTATCAATGAGGATGAGATCCTTGTCTGAGTGGTTGGTAATAATCTGGCGCAATTCTTCCTCTCCTCCTGCCACTTCAACGGGAACTTCCATGATCTCCCCATAAATTCTCAGTTGGTCAATCGCTCCCAGCCGATAGGTATCCAGAGAAACCATTGCCACCTTTTTGCCTCGGCGAAGGGCATACTCCGCCGCAATTTTGGCTACCGTGGTAGTTTTTCCCACTCCCGTAGGCCCGACAAACGCTACAATTTTCGGTCCATAGCCGTTTAGATCAATCTCTCCCTTGCATGGAAGAACCTTTTTCATCAAGTTCATGACTTTTAACGGTTCTTTGCTGGAATCAACAGTCTGTTCTGAATTTTGTTCTAGTGCTTTTTTCAATATTTTCGATGCCAGTTTTTCATCCAGGCCATTTTCAACAAGGTGGGAAAAGGTATCAAATTGGTGCGGCTTGAGCCCCATAGCCTGCGCTCGATCGGTCTGGCTGAGAAGGCTGAAAATCAGAGATTTTAAATCCGCGTTTTCCGCTTTATTTTCAAGTTCATTGGGAATCTGGACTTCCGGTGCAACAACCGGGGAAGCATATTCAACAGCGGCAGTGATTTCTACTCGCGTTGCTTCCCTTCTTCCCGCTATAGGTGAGGGCGGCTTGATAGAACGGGTACTTAATATAAGCGCTTCCTCGCCCAACTCCTGTTTCACTTTTTGTAAGGCGATGGAGTAATTGCTCGCCGTAAATTTTTTAATTCGCATTTAAATCCACAATACCCAGAGTTTTGATTTGCACAGAGGGCGCTACCTCACTGTGCGATATGATAATCAGGTCGGGAATAAAACGTTCCGTAAACTTTCGGATATGCATTCTCAATCCCGGAGAAGCCAGTAATACTGGCGATGTTTCAATATTGGGAGTAATTTTTTCAATCATCTCTTTAAGACGGGTCAAAAAACGTTCCGCCACACTGGGTTCCAACGCTAAAAATGCGCCCGTATCGGACTTCTGGATGGAGCCCTCGATGATATCCTCAATTCCTCTGTCCAGGGTCATGACCGAAAGCGTTCCGTCAGTTGATTGATATTGTTTGGTGATCGGCCGGGCCAATCCCTGGCGAACATATTCCGTCAACACATCAGGATCTTGAGTCAACGAAGCATAATCAGAAAGTTTTTCCAGAATGGTTCTAAGATCACGAATGGAAATTTGTTCCCTGAGAAGGTTTTGAAAAACTCTTTGAACTTTACCCAGACTCAGGGCATTGGGAATAAGTTCTTCAACCACCTTGGGATTAGTTTCCTTAAATTTATCCAGAAGTGCCTGGGTCTCCTGTCGACCCATCAGTTCATAGGCATGTCGTTTAATCGTTTCTTTAATATGAGTGGTGATAACCGTTGCCGGGTCTACCACCGTGTAACCGGCCATTTGTGCCTCCTGCTTCTTATTGCTGGGAATCCAGATCGCGGGCAGTCCAAAAGTAGGCTCAGTGGTTTTTATACCTTCAATTTCTCGATCCGTTGTTCCCGGATTCATCGCCAGAATCCTTCCCATCATGATGGAGCCACGGGCGACATCCACACCTTTTATGAGGACCGAGTACTCATTCGATTTCAATTGCAGATTATCTCTGATATGCAAAGGCGGCACGATGAACCCCATCTCCAAGGCAAACTGCCTGCGAATGGATTTAATTCTCTCTAAAAGTTCTCCATTCCGGTCTGCATCAACAAGAGGAATCAGTTCATAACCCACTTCCAGTTCCATAATATCAAGAGGAAGAATAGACTCTACTTTTTCGGGAAGCGGGATCTTGGCTTCGTCCTCTTTTTTACGCAGTTGCCTCTGCTCGACTTTTTGATTGTCTTGAATTTTGGAATACCCAATGACTCCAGCCAACACGGACATCAAAATAAACGGAAAATGTGGAAGTCCCGGAATCAGGCCAAAGAAAAACAAAATACCTGATGCGATGAGAAACGCAAAAGGCTGGTCCAGCAACTGCTTGATCAATTCACCGGGCAGATTCTTGTCCGATACAGCCCGGGTCACCACCAGGCCCGCGGCGGTGGAAACCACCAAAGCCGGCAATTGAGAAACCAGGCCGTCACCTATCGTCAATAGCGTATATACCTGAGCCGCTTCGCTGGCTTCCATGCCCTGCTGAAACACACCAATCGCAAAACCGCCAATGATATTGACCAAAGTTATTAGAATACCTGCGATCGCGTCACCGCGCACAAAGCGAATGGCACCGTCCATGGATCCATAAAAATCCGCTTCGCGCTCCAGGTTTCTCCTTCGTGTCCGTGCTTCCTGTTCATTAATCAGACCGGCATTCAAATCGGCATCGATACTCATCTGCTTACCGGGGATGGCATCCAATGTGAAACGGGCGGCAACTTCCGAGGTACGTACTGAACCTTTGGTAATAACAATGAAGTTGATCATCACCAGAATGATGAATATGACGGTTCCCACTACGTAATTACCGCCGACAACAAAAGATCCAAAGGATTGAATCACCTGTCCCGCCGCACCGATCCCCTGATCCCCATTTAAAAGAATGATTCGGGTGGTAGCGATGTTCAAGGAAAGCCTTAACAAGGTGATGATGAGCAAAAGGGAAGGAAACACAGAAAACTCCAGTGGAGAAATCATAAACACCGCCACCATGAGCACAACCAGTGAAAAAGTAATGCTGAAAGAAAGAAGAAGGTCTATCAACACAGTGGGGACTGGCATCACCATAACCCCCAGAATCGTAACGATTCCCAGCGCAACCAACATTTCCTGCGGCCTTTGCACCAAAGCTTTCAAACCACCCGTTTCTGCCATAATCTCCTCATTCAATCTTTCAAAATTTTGACACCGCCCCAACGCAGGACGAACTCCAGAAACCCTTTAAAATAAAGGCTTTGATACATACAAGCCTTTTTGCAGAGAGGAAGAATATCTCTTACATCCCTTGATACCAGAGTAATTGCAAGGTTCATACCCAAGCCCCCATTTCACATTTAAAAAATTACTCTGGATATATTGCTATGAAAAAGGCTTTAAAGGAGCTCTCCATTTATTCGGCATTTTTCTCTAAGGCAACTTGCAGGCCCTTATAAAATAAGGGCCGCTCATGGCCAAAAGCAATTTTTAGAGGTGCCCAATAAGGCACATTCAGTGGGGAAAGAAAAAAGAGGCTTTCTGAGCGAAGAGAGCACTAAACCGTTTACAATACTTCTGGCTATGAAAATATTTCAATTTTATAAAACCGGATTCGCCGCACTTCTTGTTTTCCTCACCTCCGTTTTGCCGGTATCAGGAAACCCGTTTTACAACTCGCTTCCAGACTCCAAACGTGAAGAAATAAAAATCATCGATGACCACACAGTCGAGATCGGGATCGGACCCGACAACCGTTCGGTCAGCTGTAATATCCTGGACGCAGTGCAGAGCATCCCATACGTCGGTGCGGGCGGGGAACCGGACACCGTATTTGTAAACAAAGAAAAGGTTCATCATTTCCGCAAAGGGCTATACACATGGGACCGGGAAGGCAATTATCGGGTGCGGTTGACGACAAAGTACATCCGTGAGTTTGG
>JAPKCW010000001.1:0-52278 GCA_028822815.1 Nitrospinaceae bacterium
GCTAGCACATCGATTTCAGGTGGCCCCTAAAACCTGCGTTTTAAGCTTTAAATGTTGGAAAACCCAAAAACCATTTTATTTATAATCAGTTAGCTGTATTTTGGTTAAATTCCTGGTTTTTGGGCAATATTCATCATAGCTCCTATCGGCTTGACGAGACCCAATCTTTAGAATTTCTCAGATTTTTTAACACTTTAGGTCTTGCTCTTTGATTCTTTGTCGTTTAGCCAGTTGAGAAAGCTTTAGCCGTTTGGTATAATTTTCATTAGCTGAATCAAATAACTTTATAAAATATAAAAACTTATGAGCTTTTTGATAACAAGAGCCTTGGTACCTAAAAAGTCATGTGCGGCTGTAATTTGTTCGCTTGCATTTGTATTTTTCACAGGTTGTGCTACTACTGACCTGCTGGACAAGCCGGGTGATCAAAAAGCTCAGGCCCAAAAAACATTCAGGGAAGCCCTCCAGGCAGGTTCGTTGAACCAGCAGGATCAAATGGTGGTCTTGCTAAAAGAAGCTATTGAGCTGGATCCTGTAGACCCGAATTTTCATTTTTTTTTGGGACAGGCTTATTTTTCTAAGAGGAATCTTGAAAGAGCAGAACAAGAATATTTAACAAGCATCAAATTAAACAATGATTTCAAGGAGTCTTATCGGCAGTTAGGTTTGATCTATATGCAACAGGGGCACTGGGAAAAGGCGATCCAATATTTTCGGGAAGACTTGGCGCGACCAGGAACCCGGCGACCCCAACAGGTTTATAATTGGGTCGCGCTGTGCTTCTACAATCTGGGAAAAAAGAATGAAGCGGAAATCGAGTGGAAAAAAGCTCTTGAGATAAAAGATAATGCAGGGATTCGGCTTAACCTGGCTCTGGCTTATATTAATCAGGAGCGTTTTGATCGAGCTACGGAATTTTTGCAGAGGGCTCTATCTCTCAGGCCGCGTTTTTCTCAAGCCCATTTTGAGTTGGCACAACTATATTTGAAGGAAGCAAAAAAGGACCAGGCTCTGGATCATTTTCAAAAAGTAATTCTTTATTCCCCCAGAGGGGACTTGGCCAAAAAATCCAGGGAATATATACAATTAGTTCGTCCAAATAAATAAAAATTATGGTTGAAAATTTTGGTTCTTATTTAAAGCATGAACGTGAATTAAGGGGGGTGCCTCTGGAGGAAATCTCCGGGACCACTAAAATTCATATTCGTTTTCTTAAAGCTCTTGAAGAGAACTCTTTTGACCAGCTCCCGGGCGAAGTTTTTATTAAGGGGTATATTCGCTCTTATGCCAACACCATCGGCTCGGATGTTGAGGAACTGCTCAATATCTATAAAGAATCTGTGGAATTCAACAAGCAGGAAAATTGCCCCCAAGAAACAGCTTCCTTTAATACACAACCCAAAACCTTCTTGGCATATGGCCTGTTAATTTTGGTGGCCGCCGGCTTCTTGTTTGGCGTGGGAGTCCTGATAAAAAATGGAATAGGAGATTCTTCAGGAAAATCGGAGGAAAAAAACGTCCCATTGCTTCAAATACAGGCTGGGGCAGCTAATCAGGAACCTTCAGTAAGTTCCAGCTCCGATTTATTTGAAGAACCACCTGTGGAAGAAAACGTGGATGCTCAGGAGGAAGACTCTGCCGACTTGGGGATTCCAGAACTTTCGATTCAAATCAATCCGTCCGGTAAACCTGCCAGAAAAGAAGATGTGGATGAGAAAAAAGTCTCACCTCCCCAAGAATCGATTGCACTGACCACACAGACCACAAGTGTTTCACAGCCTGATTTGGAGTCGCAAAATCCTGCAGACATTGAAAAATCTTTAAAGCTTTCGATTCATGTAAAAGAAATTTCGTGGTTTAATATGACCATCGATGATTTAAGGGAGGAAGATTTTATTCTCCCAGCGGGAACATCAAAGACCTTCTGGGGTAATGAAGCGATCCGCTTGACGATAGGTAATAAAACAGGAGTTGAATTGGTTTTAAATGGCAAGGCCATTACTTTGCCAGAGAGTGAGGACAAAGTAGTCAAAGACTTTATTATTCACTCTAAACTGGTGGATTGAATCGTGGCTAAAATTGATGCCTTCTTCAAACTGATGAATGAACAGGGAGCTTCCGACTTACACTTGATTGCCGGATCTCAACCCATACTCAGGGTGCATGGAGATATGGAACGAGTTAAATACAAGGCGCTGGAAAATGATGAATTGAAGGCCATGTTATATGAAATTGCCCCGGAAAATAAAATCAAGGTTTTTGAAGAAACCGGTGATGTGGATTTCGCCTATGAAATTCCCAATCTGGCCCGGTATCGGGCGAATTATTTTCAGCAGAAATGGGGTGTGGGAGCGGTGTTCAGGGAAATTCCGAGCACAATTCTGACTGCCGAGCAACTGGGTCTCCCCAAAGTCATCACCAAACTCTCCATGTTGCATAAGGGAATGGTCCTGGTTACCGGGCCCACGGGAAGTGGTAAATCCACAACACTTGCCGCCATGATGGACTACGTCAACAGAAACAAAAAAAGCCATATTATTACCGTTGAAGACCCGGTTGAATTTGTTCATAAAAGCCAAAGCTGTATTGTGAATCACCGTGAAGTGGGAGTGCATACAAAAGGGTTCAAATCTGCCCTGCGCGGTGCTTTGCGGGAAGACCCGGATATCATACTCGTTGGTGAAATGCGGGATTTGGAAACCATTGAGCTGGCTTTGGAAGCCGCTTCCACGGGCCATTTGGTTTTTGGCACCCTTCATACCCAAAGCGCGGCAAAAACCGTTGACCGGATAATCGATGTGTTCCCGGCGCACCAGCAGCCGCAAATTCGTACCACCCTTTCTGAATCCTTGAAAGGAGTAATAGCTCAGAACCTGTTCAAACGTATCGATAAAAAAGGAAGAATGGCAGTACTGGAAGTCCTAGTAGTGACCCCGGCAGTTTCCAACCTGATTCGTGAGGGCAAGACCTTTCAAATTCCTTCGGCAATTCAGACAGGGAAAAAATTTGGCATGCAGTCATTGGACGATGCCATTCTCATAGCTTTGGAAGCGAAAAAAATCAGTCCGGAAGATGCATACGACAAGGCGATTGTTAAAGAGCGGTTCGTTCAATTCCTAAGTGAACCTCCAGAATTTTTATGAGTAAACTATGAGAAAAGCAGAAATCGATCATATTTTAACCACCATGCTGGAAGCGTTCGGAAATATTTCCGATCTCAATATCACGGTTGGCAAAGCCTGCCAGGTGGAGTCGTCCGGAGAATTGACGGCAGTTCCCATTGACCCTCCCATCGAGATGCTCACGCCGTTCCAGGCAGAAATATTTGCCCTGAACCTGATCAACTCGGATAGGAGGCTGACGGAAATTTTAATCCAGCAAGGTTCCTGCGACTGTTCCTATTTTTTAGTGGGTAAAGCCCGGTTTCGCGTGAATATATTTTCACAGCGCGGAAATTATACTGTCGTATTGAGAAAACTGGAGACACGAATACCATCCATTGAAGACTTAAAGCTTCCGGGCCAGTTTGCCAAAGCCGCCGAAGAAAAAAATGGCCTTATCCTGGTTACAGGGGCGAACGGAAGCGGTAAATCGACGACGCTTGCGGCTTTGTTGAATAAAATGAACGAGGAGAAATCCATTCATATCATCACCCTGGAAGATCCTGTGGAATTTGTGCACCCCCATAAAAAATCTACCTTTAACCAGCGGGAATTGGGAAGCGATTATGATGCGTTTGCTACCGGGCTCCGGGCGGCCTTGCGCCAGGCACCCAAGGTTATTCTGGTTGGGGAAATGCGTGACCGGGAAACGGTTGAAATCGGCCTTAGCGCGGCGGAAACCGGCCATCTGGTCCTGAGTACACTGCATACGGTTGATGCCGGGCAAACCATCAACCGCATCGTGGGCATGTTTTCCCAGGAAGAAGAGCAACAGATACGCATACGTCTGGCCGACACCATTCGCTGGATTATTTGTCAACGTCTGCTTCCTAAGGTAGGCGGGGGTCGGGTTGCCTTGCTCGAGATCATGACTTCTAATCTGCGGGTAAAAGACACCATCATTAATGGCGAGACAGAAGATAAAACTTTTTACGAAATTATCACCAACGGCGATGCATACGGTATGTGGACCTTCGATCAGCATATACTGAAACTGTATCAGGAAGGTCTCATCACAGAAGAAACCGCCATGGCATATGCTTCTCGCAAGGCTGTGGTAGGCCGGGGTATTGATACCCTCAAATCGGCTAAAGGGGAGAAGACTGCAGATATTGATGAGCTAAACATGGATGATGAGTATGAGGCTAAGGTTCCAAAATAAGAAAGGGTAAAGCAAGATGCAAGTTACGTGTAATGCATGCCAGCGGTCGATGAACATTCCGGATGAGAAATTGCCGAAGGATCAGGCCTTTTCAATCACCTGCCCGGGTTGCAAAAACAAAATCAAGATAGATCAGCACCTGAAAACCAAAGACACACCGCCTAAACAAGAAGAGGCCTTGGATACGGCGGGCATGGTTGTGAATCAAGAAGAATTTGAAGATGATGAGGAATTGGTTATTTATGATGAAGATGACCAGTTGGCACTGATATTAGACGAAAAAAACCAATCTGCCTGGACTAAAGTACTGGAAAGCAGGGGTTATAAAATCCAATACGCAAAATCGCTGGAACACGCGGTTCATAAAATGAAGTTTACCCACTTCCATTTTATTGCCCTGCATGAAAACTACGGAAACCAGGACTTGGATAATAACCCCGTTTACAAAACCCTGATCGAAATGCCTATGGTGATTCGCAGGAACATTTTCGTTGCGTTGATGGGCAAAAATTTTAAGACCCTGAAAAACATGCAGGCCTTCCATAAAAGCGTCAATGTTGTGATCAATGAAAGCGACATAGAAAAGCTGGAAGATGTGTTAAAAAAATCGATTTCCGAAATTGAGATTTTTTACAAGGTATTCAAAGAAACTCTTCACTCTGCGGGGAAAGCATGAGCTTGCAAGACACTCCAATTCACCAACACTATGCCGATGGTGATATCATCATCACCGAAGGGATTATGAGTAATAATGCCTACGTGATCCTCAAAGGCAAGGTTCGCGTTACCAAGAAAATTGATAAAAAAATCGTAGCCGTAGGAACTCTCAAAGAGGGAGAAGTTTTTGGAGAGATGGGTCTGATCTCAGAAACCGTGCGCAGTGCTAACATAACCGCCATAGGCGATGTGACAGTTGGTGTCATATACAAGGAATTTTTTGATAAATCAATGAATGGACTTCAGGATGGTATGAAACCCATTATCCTGGCATTGGTGGAACGCTTGCGGATGACGACCCATTTGCTGACACGCATTGGACTAGAGCTTGAAAGCACAAAAAATAAAATTAATTCCTATACTTTAAAACAACAGGATTAGTTCAAATCGATTATGCCTACTTTTACTTACAAATCTCGGGTCCGGGGCAAAGTGAAAACCGGAGAAGTGGAAGCGGAAGACGAAAAGGCCGCGGTCTCTAAACTGAAATTGCAGAACATCCGCGTTACCACCATTAAGAAAAAAGCCGGTGAAAGTGCTTTATTTGGCCCTAAAGTCCATAAAATCACCACCCGCGATGTGGTCATTTTCACCCGTCAGTTTTCGACCATGGTCGATGCTGGGCTTCCTCTGGTCCAGTGCCTGGATATTCTTGGAAAACAGTCTGACAATCCAACCTTTGGGGAAACAATTTTAAAGGTTAAGGGAAATATTGAAGTTGGAAATAACCTGTCGGAATCTCTGAAAAAATTTCCAAAGATTTGGGACTCGCTTTACTGCAACCTGGTCGAAGCGGGAGAAGTGGGCGGAATCCTGGACATCATTCTCAGGCGTCTGGCAGCGTATATTGAAAAAGCGGAAGCGTTGAAGAAGAAAGTAAAAGCCGCCATGGTTTATCCGGGAGCGATTATGACGGTAGCTTTTGTCGTCGTAGGGTTTTTAATGGTCTTTGTTATCCCGTCGTTTGCCGCGGTGTTTGCGGGGGGAGGAAAGGAATTACCGGGTCCCACACAGATCGTTATGAATGTCAGCGACTTCTTCATAAACCAGTGGTACGTTATGCTAGGGGGGGCGGTCGCTTTTTTCTTTACCTTTAAAAAAGTTTACGCCACCGAACGGGGAAATATTGAAATAGATCGGATTGCTTTAAAGCTCCCTGTATTTGGAATTTTAATTCAAAAGGTTTCGGTGGCAAGGTTTTCGCGGACACTGGGAACTCTGATTTCAAGCGGAGTACCTTTGATAGAAGCGTTGGATATTTGCGCGCGGACCTCGGGAAATAAAATCGTGGAAATTGCCGTGTTCAAAACCATTCAGGCCATCAAAGAGGGTGAAACCATTGCCGCTCCCCTTTCACGAGAAGCTGTTTTTCCTCCCATGGTCATTCAAATGATTGATGTTGGCGAGGCCTCGGGCTCATTGGATAAAATGCTGTCCAAAATCGCAGACTTCTATGATGAAGAAGTTGATACAGCGGTTGATGGTCTAACGGCCCTGATGGAACCCATGCTCATGGTCTTCCTGGGGGTTATAATCGGATTCATTGTGGTTGCCATGTACCTACCCATATTTAAAATGGGAGAGGCTATTTAGACGAAGATTGAATTCGTTGGCGAATCCGGCCGAGTTATGAAACGCGAAATCCACAATCAGGATCAGGAATTAGAGCAACGAGTCAGAAGGATCATGCTCTTGAGGGTCTTCTTTTTGACCGGATTTGTGGGCCTCCTGCTTACCTTCCAAGAACGGCTGGGAATCACCGCACCCATAGAGCCCCTCTGCATGGCTATTGGGGCAGGCTTTTTCATGTCCCTTGTTTATGCGGTTCTTTTTCGATTTTTGACCTTGACGGAAAATGCTTCACTCCAGGTCTCGGGAGATTTGCTGCTGGTAGGAGGCATTCTCTTCACCACAGGGGGTATTGACAGCCCCATTTCCTTCCTTTTCTTATTTGTAATTATTGCATCCAGTGTCACGCTACCCAGGACCGCGGCCTATCTGGCCGCATCAGGCGCTATTATCATTTATGGGGTGCTGGTAGACTTGGAATATTTTGGCATTATTACTCCGGTTTATTTGTTTCCTGAATCGAAGGTATCTTTTGAAAGCGGTTATGTTTTTTATGTGATTTTTCTAAACATTGTTTCCTATTACACGGTGGCTTATCTAAGCAGTTTTCTCTCGCATCGACTGCGAATAGTTAAAGAGGAACTGGTTCGTGCAAGCATCCATCTGGAAGAGCAAAGGGCTTTCAACCGCAATATTGTACAGAACATGGGGAATGGCTTGATCACCACCAACCCGGGGGGCATGATCACATTGATCAACCCTGCCGCGAGAGCCCTCATAGGTTATTCCACTGAAGAGAGTCTGGAGAAATCCGTTGAGCGGTTGATACCTTTGGCCGAATTGAAAAACCTGTTTTCCGAAGATAAAAAACTTATTCTTCCAAAACAGATTGAAGGTGAATACCAAAGAAAAGACGGAAAGATCATTTTTATCCGGATCAAAATTAGCCATCTTGCCGATCTTGATTTGCCGGGATACATTCTGGTATTTGAAGATCTCACCGAAGTAAAAGAAATGCAGGAAAAGGTTTCGAGGACAGAGCAGTTAGCGGCGGTGGGAAGGTTTTCGGCAGGCTTGGCCCATGAAATCAGAAACCCGCTGACTTCATTGAGCGGCTCCATCCAGGTTCTGGCAAGAGGCCTTAAACTTAGAGACTCCTATAAAAAACTGATGCAAATAGTTATTAAGGAAACGGATCGCCTTAACGTCATTCTTTCAGATTTTCTCAATTATTCCCAACCTAGAAAGAACAATAATACCATTATAGATTTGACTCAACTTATTCAGGATGTAATCATCCTGTTAAAAAACAAAGAGGACATTAGCTCTAAAAAACAGATTGTTTTCAAGGGAACGACAGACCATCTGATTCTAAATGGAGACGAGGAACAAATTAAACAGGTTGTATGGAATTTGTGTATCAATGCCTTGGAAGCGATGTCCCAAGGAACCCTGACCTTGAAACTCAAGGAGGTTTTTTCTTTTCGTAGCGGAGAATTTCAAGCAAATCACCGCGGCATGGTTCTTGAGGTTCAGGATGAAGGTTGCGGCATTGCCCTCGACCAGATCAATAATATTTATGACCCTTTTTATTCCAGCAAGAAAAATGGGGTAGGCTTAGGGTTGGCGACCGTTTACCAAATTGTCAACCGAAACGAGGGGGTCATGGATGTTAAAAGCACCGTTGGCAAAGGAACTTTATTCACAGTTTTCCTTCCGGATCAGGACAGCTTAAAATCCGTTCCTATGCTTTCTCACTGATATAAAAAAATTAAAAAGGATATCGACAATGCCAGGAGAGGGACCTATAAAAATAACCGATACCGAGGAAATTGCTGTTTGCACCTGTATGCAGTCCAACCACTGGCCGTTTTGCGATGCCACGCATCACACCACCGGCGGCGATGGGCCGGAAATATTAAAGCTGGATAAAAATAAAACCTATTTATTATGTGGTTGCTTCAGAACGAAAAACAGGCCTTTCTGCGACGGATCACACGAAAAAATCAAAAAGACTGACCTATAAAAGGATATACGGGTCATTGCTAATTCCCGCCCATGCGTGACACCTCTGCATTTTATCAGCCGATTTGTACAAGTATCATCGAATGAAAAATATTTTTAATACCCTGACGGGTTTGATGATGGTTCTTTTTTTCTCGTCATGCGCCCTGCAAAAAAAAACTTTTGAAAATATGGCCTTCATTCCCGAAGGATCATTCACCATGGGTTTTAAAATAGAGAATGATAACGAATGGGGAGATATGGATGAAGACCCGGTTCATGAAGTTACCCTCAATGCTTACTGGATGGATAAATATGAGGTGACAAGTTTTGACTTCGCCGAGTTTCTCAATTTCCATCAGGCCTCTGCCGGGCGGTTTATAGAAATCACCCCAAGCGTTACGGTTGAGCTGGTGGACGGAAAATATAAACCACGGGTTGGATTGGAGAACCTCCCTGTCAACCGGGTCTCCTGGTATGGTGCCGATGCCTATTGCCGATGGAAAAGCAAACGCTTGCCCACGGAAGCTGAATGGGAAAAAGCCGCGCGGGGAACCGACCAGAGAATTTTTCCCTGGGGAAACGAATTTCCTGACAACAAGCGTGTGACTTTCCGGCGTAAATTTTCTGACCTGGGTTTCAAAGTAATGGAGCCTGTAAATAGCATGAGCCGGGGTGTTTCTCCTTACGGCATCCATCATATGGCGGGTAATGTCTGGGAATGGGTTGCCGATTGGTTTGACGGTGGAACCTATGAAGACTCTGAACAAAAAAACCCGCAAGGGCCTGAAACCGGAATCAGCAAGATTCTAAGGGGGGGCAACTGGTATTACAAGGCCTACTATATGAGAACTACCTACCGCTTTAACGAACGGCCCGATCAGTTTAATATCTGGCAAGGCTTCCGCTGCGCCCGCCGCCACTAGGCGTGGGGCCAACTGGCAATGGCGTTATATGGCAAGCAAAGGTATTGGCGCCTTGAGAAGCTGGGTGGCTAAATGGACCCCTCTTTTTCAAAGAGGGGCTGGGGTGATTTAGAACCTATCGCGCAATATCCGGGCCAGTGGGCTTCCCGGTTAGCGGCGGTTCTTTTTCTTCAGGGCTTTTTTCAAAATCCAGGCAACATTCAACTTGCGGGCGCAATGTTTGAAAATGGTTTCGGTCAAGGGCCGTAGAGAGCAGTGGTCGGTCAATATCCCGGCTTCACTGCAGTTGACAACCATTAATGGATTCTCCCGTTGGAAATTTGTGAATGCCCAGTCGAACCACTGTTTGGAAACCGCCATGGATTTTAATGTTCGTAAACTTTGACCGTTGATGTCTGTTTCCAGGACCAACTGGTCTTTCTGTCTATCCATCATGAGCTTCAAGCCTTTGCCTGCGGCATCGCTTCCATGGCTGTGGGATTTCTTTTTGGGATAAGAAAGATCCTGGCCGATGAATATAATCGGATTGCCTCCGGCTTGAAAGGCCAGGTCATAAGTTACCGATAAAACTGTTCCGCCTGGTGTCAATATGCCAATGTGGGGAACCATTTTTTGAATTTCAACCAAAGTGGGGATATCCGGTGCGAATTTATTGAAAAAAAGGACATTGTTTTCCCAAAGCTCAAGAACATGGGGATGCACGATAGAAGGAACCACAAGGGTTATTCCTCCCTGCGGAACATTAACGAGAAATCGGGTGATTTCTTCTTGAGGATCCAGGCAAACCACAAAGTCCGGAATGATCCCGTTTTCCATCAATGGATTTAATGCGGCATCACAAGAAATAATGACGGCTTTATTTTGAGCGCGGTGAAGAAAGCGGATATTTTTATCCAGGGATGGCCCGGCACCTACCACAATGCAAGGCAGATCGCGAAATTTGTTTTTAAGGGCAATGACTCCAGGGTTTTGTTGTATGGCATTAAGGTTTGCTTGGAAATTCCGTTGCCAAACTTGGTCGAAGCGGAGAAGGGTGGCTGATTTTACTTCGCGAATTTGTTCGTCACGACTCATGAGCCTAATGTAACAAAGTCTGGGTTCTACAGGCAAGTATGCGTCGCAAAAAAAAGACCCGGACTAAAAGTCCGGGTCTTGAAGAGATCAAATCAATTGTGAATATTACCGTACCAGATTCACGGACTCCGTAAGCAAGTCATCGATAGTGGTGATGATTCTGGAGCTGGCTTGAAAGGCCTGCTGGGTTTGAATCATGGTGATGAACTGTTCTGCCAGGTCCACGTTGGAAAGCTCCAGCGACTGGCCGACAATCGCCCCAAACCCACCTGTCCGAGCGAGTCCCAATACCCCTTGCCCGGATTCCTCGGACTCTGAAAACAGGTTCGAACCCTGCCGGGTCAACCCGGAAGGAGCGAGAAAGTCCGCTAGGGTAACCTGGTACAGGTCGTCCGTTTGTCCGTTATTGAACAAACCCGCGATGACACCTTTGTCACTGACTGTCAAGCCAGTAAGGGTCCCTGTAGTAAACCCGTCCTGAACCAGTGAGTTGTTATTGGATTCTGCGGCGAATCCTGTCAACTTGCCGTTAGTGGCGGTGCCAGCGGCGTTGGCCAGATCCCATGACAGGGTCTGGGTGGCGGCCGGGGTGCTGGCAGAAGAAAAATCGATAACTATGCTTTGGTCTGCCACAGCGGCTCCTCCGACCAGGCTCAATTGCCCGGAGGTGTCAAAGGTGACGGATCCGGATGCGCCCGAGGTTACAGTGCCTTCAGAAGTACTGATGGCATAAGTCCATTGATTTGCATTGGCGACTTTGGTGAACTGGGCGCTGAGGGTAACCTGGTTGCCCACCGAGTTGAAAATGGTGATGGGTGAAGTGAATGTAGTAGCGGCTGTGGCGGAGGCATCGAGATTAGCTCCCAGCGTAAACGTGGTGGTGGCCTGCGGGGTGGATTGCACTCCGGCAAGGTCAATGTCTGAAACACTAGTGGAAACGGTGTCATTGGTGATCGCCTGGCCCTGTAAAATTTCACCGGTGATGGCCTGAACCAATCCGTTTTGATTTAATCTGAATTGACCGGCACGAGTAAAAAAGGTCCCGGTGGTATTGGTGGGGCTGACCACAAAGAAACCGGAACCGTCAAGAGCCAGATCCAAAGCATTTGAGGAAGACTCAAACGAACCTTGGGTGAATTGTTTAATAGTTCCCTGCAATTGCGAGCCGCGGCCCAACTGGCTGGTTGTAGATCCGTTGGTTAGAATGGTGCTGAAAATATCACTGAATACGGCTTTACTAGATTTAAAGCCTACCGTGTTGACATTGGAAATGTTGTCACCAATGATTTCCATGGCCTGAGCATTTGCTGCCAGCCCGGTGACCCCGGTGAATAATGAACTGATTAAAGACATGAGTGATCTCCTTTTTCCGTTACGGCTTGATTAAATGCTTACTTTTGATATTTCGTTTATAGCGAGTTTTTGCCCATTAACGATGGCATAGGCCTGCCCATCTTCAAAGACGACATCGGTTACCAGACCGGCGGTGAACGTTTCCGCTGGCACGAAATTGCCAGTAGAATCTGAAGCAGTGATTTTGAAAGTATAGTTACTGCTAGGAAGCAATGCGCCGGAAGCATCCGTGCCGCTCCACACAAATTCATGTAACCCTGAGTTTTGAGCGCCAAGGTTGACGGTGGAGACTTTGATGCCGGTGCTGTCAAAAATGTCGATGGTCACATCGGTGGCGTCGCTATTGAGCGAATAGCTCAACGTTTCTGCCTCGCCGGATTTAAAGTCGACCGTATTACCGGGTGCGTCTACGGTTTTACCAATCAGGGCAAGGGCCGAGGAATTGCTCAAGGCTAGGTCGAAAGCCTGGCTGATTTCCAGGTTATCGTTCACGTTGGTCAACTGCTCAAGACTGCTGAACTGTGCCAGTTGAGAGGCAAATTCCTGGCCTTCCATGGGGGCAAGTGGGTCTTGGGCCTGCAATTGCGCAACCAGGATTTTAAGGAAATCATCTTTTCCCAGAGTACTGTCTCCAGACGCGGTGATGCCTTCTGTAGTAGTGGTCGGTGAAATCGGATTGAAAATCATAATATTGTTGTCCTGATAAAATAATGATGAGTGATTATTTTATAATCCACTAAGCAATGACGCTGATAGATTGGTTGTCTCCAAAAAATAAGGAAACCATGCCGGTTTCCGGGTTATCGTCCGTGTCATTGGAAGCCGTCTTCTCAAACAACGAGGTATTGTTTTCTTCATCCAAAGATTCTCCTGATGGGTGTTGATGGCCCGATTCCCCGCCAACCGTGACGGTGAAGCTGCCCAACTTTAAACCCTGTTCGCCCATAGCATCCCGTAATTGATTAAAGTTATTTTCGATGACCTGCTTTACGGCTTGATTTTCTGCCACAATCACAGTTCTTACCGTATCTCCGGAAGTGATGATTTTCATCCTTACTGTTCCCAGAGATGGCGGATCCAGCTTGATATGGACCTCATTCTGCGCCCCAATGGTGCGAACGGTCATCTTGTTGGCAATCTGGTTGATAATTTTTGCTTCCGTAGCTCCGCGGGCCAAGAGGTTCTCAGGTAAAATCGGTTTGCTCGACTCCGCTGCTTTTACAGCGGTGTTGGCGGCGACGGTTGGAGATTGAATTTGTAGGTCGGGACCTGTCTTGGCAGTTTCCAGACCTTTATAGCCTTTGCCATCGGTAAAACTTTCTGTTTGGAGGATGTTTGCTTGGGCGTTTTTACCGCTCAGCAATTCGCCGAGATTGGAGGTTTTGGCGCCCTTTTCGTTCACCGGTTCCTGTGTGGTGATCCTTGTAGCTTCATTTTGTTTTGCAGTTTCGGTGAGCTTGTCCAGTGAGGCGGAACGATCGGTTTTTCCCGTTCCTTTCGCGGTATCCGATCTTTTCGTGGTGTCCTTTAATTTCGCGGTATCTTTTAATTGGGTTAAGAAATCTGGTCCCTCATCATTTTCAGCCTGGCTATTATAAAGAACAGAATTTTTTATGATCGCTTCATCAGGCCGGTTGGTTTGGGAATCTAATTTAGCCTGAAGGTTGGCGTTTTTATCGAGTCCTTTTTGGGCGGAAGCATTTTGAAGGGACTGTAAATGATTCAAGAAGTTTTTTACTTCTGCGTCCGACAATCCGGCCTGCTTCAGCAGGTTAACCGCCTCCCCTTGATTCTGCTGAATTCTCGCTATAAGGTCAGAGGCATTGGTTCCACCGCCCGAGTCCTTCGGGTTTAAATTTAGAGCCTGGGTCAGCGACTGGAGCAAGGCATCGATATCCGCATCGCCATTCAAGCCGAGCAGACCCAGCAAAGCTTCAAACTGGGCTTGATTGATATCCAGTTCTTGCAATTGAGTCGCCAGAACTTCGGTATCTTCTATTAATGAATCTTTGGTCACGGTATTTTCAATCGGTGAATCTTTGGTTACGGTTTCAGGAGCTGATTGGGACTCGTTTTCTTTTGCTGCCGATACTTCCTGATTATTCGAGTTGTCCTCCGTGCGCGTCTTGGCTTTGGGTTGGGTTTTTTCGGCCTGAGTATTATTCTGGTTTTGTGGAGAATCTTCTTTGGATGGTTTTTGAGCCGTGTCCACCTTGTGTACGGCAGTGTCCATAAAATCTTTAAAGCCGTTATCATTCGCCTGGTCCTGGGTAGGAGCAGTGGGTTCTACCGGGGCTTTGACGGCGAATAGGGCTAACACGTTAGCGGGCATTTAAAAGGTCCGATTAATTATAAATAAAGTTCATCCACCTATCTCTTGAGCAAAACCGATGCCAAAAACCGATATGAGTTCCCAATGGGTTTATGTATATAGGTTTACGCGTTTGAAGGCAGGGGGAATCCAGCCCTCATGACCCGGAAAAATCTGCCTCTGGGAGAAAAAAAATCCTGGTTTTTCAGTTGTGGTTTCTAACTTTGACCGGGCAAAACCGTTTCTATCTCGACATTTTGCCTAAGTAACAACTTTGTTAAGATTTACAATGGGTAGCTAGATGCACTTTTAAAATGGTCCGTTTGGGTGTAAAATCAGGTTTTACAATTCGTTAAAACATTATGGTTTCTCAAGAAAAAATATTTCATGGCCATCCGTCAAAAACTTAAATTAGGTGATGTTCTGGTGAAAGCCGGGGAAAGCAGGAGGAATCCCTTTGGGGATTACAGAAAATGCCTCCTATACAGAGGAAAAAGTTCAGCTTTTATCCGGTGATGTGGTTTTCCTGTATTCTGATGGAGTGGTGGAGCCGATGAATAATCAAAAAGAACATTTCGGCATGGACAGGCTACGATCGATGATTGTTGAATCAAACGGAACGCCGGAAGGGGTTCTGGAAAAAGTCGAGAATGCCATACAGACTTTTACCCACAATGCACCGCAATTCGATGACATGACCTTCCTGGTGTTCAAGGTTCTTTAGCGGCCGGGATACTTTTCCTAAACCTTCGTGCCCCAAGGGGTAGAACCGACGAAGGCGTAGTATTCTCCCAAAGCTTTAGTGTCCCCGCAGGGGTATGACTGCAATAGCTTTATTTACGATTTTATATGGTGATAGGAAGATCCGGCACCCTGAGGAATTCTTATATCATCTACCATATCTTTAATTTCATCTGGGGGTGGGGCAGTGAATCGGCTAACCAGGCTTGCAACAAGGAAATTAAATAACATTCCCAAAGTTCCGATCCCTTCCGGTGAAATTCCAAACCACCAGTTTTCCGCAGAGTTGGCAGAAGGATTAATGAATTTAAAATAAATGATATAGCTGGCGGTGAACGAGAGTCCGGTTATCATTCCTGCAATGGCACCTTCTTTGTTCATACGTTTCGAAAAAATTCCCATCAAAATAACTGGGAAAAATGACGAAGCCGCAAGACCAAAGGCGAATGCCACTACTTGCGCAACGAATCCAGGTGGGTGAATGCCAAAGTATCCGGCGATGATGATAGCCAGTGCCGCTGACATTCGGGCAAAAAACAGTTCCTGTTTGTCGGTAATACTCTTCAAAAACATTTTTTTCAATAGGTCGTGAGAGATGGATGTAGATATAACAAGTAGCAATCCAGCCGCAGTGGAAAGCGCGGCAGCAAGGGCCCCTGCCGCAACCAAAGCGATTACCCAATTCGGCAAGCCGGCGATTTCAGGATTAGCCAAAACCATAATGTCGCGGTCGATATAAAGTTCATTAAGGTTATCGGTAAGCGGGTTTGAAATTTTTCTTTCTCCTTTGAGACCCCGCTCCTGCAAAAACTGAGGTTTCCCTCTGAAGGCTTTTCCCGCGGAATATTGGATCCTCCCATCCTGATTTTTATCGACCCAGGCGATGAGGTTGGTGTTTTCCCAGTTCTTAAACCATGATGGAGTTGTCTTGTATTCTGCATTATGGACGGTATTGATAAGGTTGACCCGGGCAAAAGAGGCCAACGCCGGAGCGGTTGTATATAACAACGCAATAAATACCAGGGCATACCCTGCTGAAATACGAGCATCGCGAACTTTTGGAACTGTAAAAAATCTTACGATGACATGGGGGAGTCCCGCGGTGCCAACCATCAGAGCAGCCGTGATAAAAAACACATCGATGGTGGACTTTTTGCCTGCCGTATAAGCTGCAAACCCAAGCTCGGCAGATAATTGATCGAGCTTATCAAGAAGATAGGTATTGGAACCGTCGACCAGAGTACTGCCAAATCCGAGTTGTGGGATGGGGTGTCCTGTCATCAACATGGATACGAAGATAGCGGGAACCAGAAAAGCGAAAATCAAAATGCAATACTGTGCCACCTGGGTGTAGGTAATTCCTTTCATGCCGCCAAGCACTGCATAAAAGAAGACAATGGCCATGCCAATGAAAACACCTGTAGTGATTTCAACTTCCAGAAAACGGGAAAAAACAATACCCACCCCGCGCATTTGACCTGCCACATAAGTAAACGAAACAAATAAAACACACACGACGGCGACCACCCGGGCGATGTCGGAATAATAACGATCGCCGACAAAATCGGGAACCGTGTATTTGCCGAACTTGCGCAGATAGGGCGCCAGAAGCAAGGCGAGCAGGACATAACCTCCTGTCCATCCCATCAGATAAACGGCTCCATCACGTCCGATAAAAGATATGATGCCTGCCATGGAAATGAATGAAGCGGCAGACATCCAATCGGCCGCCGTTGCCATGCCATTGGCAAGAGGGGGCACTCCTCCTCCGGCGACATAGAAATCGTCCGTATTCCCAGCCCGCGCCCATATAGCGATGCCTATATAAAGAGTGAATGTTGCTCCAACAAAAATAAAAGTTAATGTCTGAACGTCCATACAGGGTTTATTTTTGAGATTCTTTATTATCGTGATAAGTGTCGTCTTTGGAAAAGTTGTCCCGGTCCTCATCCACACCATATTTGTGGTCGAGTTTGTTCATCTTATAGACATAGACAAAAATAAGAATGACGAAACAAAAAATAGAGCCTTGTTGTGCCATCCAGAAACCAAATTTAAATCCGAAGAAACGAAAATTATCCAAAACATCGACGAACAGGATTGCCATTCCGAAAGAAACCACAAACCATATTGATAAAAGTGAGAGGACAATGCGGATATTTGCTTTCCAGTAAGCTTTTGCTTGTGGGCTATGAGAATCGCTCATTGATTTTTGTCTAAAAAGGGTTCCAGATACAAGGTCAGAGCCTAGCAAAATGGGTAGGCCTTGCATAACATTCCAATTGCACCACACACACTTCGGGTTATAAAGTTAATAATGGTACAAGCTCCCTCGTGAGAGGGTGGTGCCGGAGGTCGGAATCGAACCGACACGAGGTTGCCCTCGCGGGATTTTGAATCCCGTGCGTCTACCAATTTCACCACTCCGGCACTCTAATTTTCAATAATTTACGGCGGGAAGTTTTTCGCGCTACCTGGCAATTCGAATAACTTTTCAGGATTATATCAAAAATGATTTAAAAATGGTCCATTAATATTTTTTTAAACTCACCCTTTTTAACTCCTACCTCCTACTATCTATGCTTTCACATAATTAGCTTAAAATTTTTGATTCCAAGGGAAATACCGTTAATCAGGATTTCCAATTTATGCGTGCCCGGATAATAGACCCGCGTTGTAATTTTCCTGAATGCGTGTTTTCGTGTTGCCTTAAGTGTTGCCTGTGGCGCAAGCGTTGTCTTTTTCCACTTGAATACTTTTGCTGTTGTACCTCCATTGGCTTTTCATAAGTAAAATTTAGTTTTGGAAACTGGATATTTATTGGCGTTGGGGGTCATTAGTTCAGATTTTACCCAGGTTTGGATTGTGCCAGAAGTTCGCGGATTTTATCAGCCTCGGGCTGGCCGGGATCCAGATTCAGGGAGCGGGTAAAGTAGGCCAGGCCCTGCTTGGGCCTATTGAGGTGATAAAAATTAACAACGCCCAGATTTTTAAACACTTTGGAAGAACGGGGATTGAGCTCCACAGCACGCTTGAAATAAGAGTCCGCCAGCTTGAAATTTTTTTGCCACAAATAAATTTCCCCGAGCTTGGCAAAGGGTTCGGGAATTTCAGGCTCGATTCGACTGGCCAGCTGAAAATGCCGGAGTGCATCGGTTACCAAACCCTTTTCCAGGTAAAGAGCGCCCAAATTGTAATTGGTAGCAAAAACTCCGGGTCCTTTAACAAGCGATTCCTGATAATATTGTATAGCTTTTTCGCTGTTTCCCTCCAGGCTGTGAGCCCGTGCCAGGTTAATAAGGGGGCGTAGTTTATGCGGTGATTTCTGATGCGTATCCTGCCAGAGTGATAGCTCCGATTGCCACACCGCATTCCGCTTCATGGTCATAATTCCCAAGGCGAACACACAAAAAATAAGAGTAATGTTTAGTGGTCGGGTTTCTCCCCATCGACAGGTTACTTCGGCGACACCGCAGGCAAATAGGATGAAAATTCCCGCTGACGCGAGATAGGTCCGGTGTTCCGCAGCAAGATCGTGCAGGGTAACAATAGAAGAGGACGGGGAAAGAATGATGAAAAACCAGCACAGAAAAAAGAAAACAAAACGGGTTTTAAAAACTTTCAGGGAACAAAGCAACAAAAAAGCTATGCAAAACATTGGCAGCAAAAAGTTCCAGGATAGAAAACTGGTGACAACCGCTATATCGGGGTCGATATTGAGGTTCATAGGAAACAGTAGCATTTTTAAATAATAAAAAACGATCACACTCGGTTGACTGAGCATGTACTTGGCCCTGCCGACCATCTCCTCGGGCCGTGATGGGCCTATAAGAAATGTCTCATCGGTAAGGAGCTTATAAAACAAAAAGCCGGCAACTCCGGCAATGATGCCAGTAATCGCCCACCGCCATTTTTTTAAAAACTGTAAAGCCGGGGAATGATCGGGGCAACTGCAAAGGTAATATAAGATCATTATAGCGGGCAGGGTTGCGACAATCTGTTTTACGCTGAAACCTACCAGGGCGATCAAAAATATGCTCAAAAAATAGAGGCCATATTGCAGGTGGGAGGTTGAGGATCGTTCCAATAATTGTTGAAACAGTAAAAACCCGGCAAGGTAAAAGGTCGAGGCGATGACCTCTGAACGGCTCATGATGTAAATTACGGATTCTGTTTGGATCGGGTGGCAAAGAAAAAAAACGGCTGAAAAAAAAGAAACGCTACGGATTCTTTTACTCCCCCAACCCACCGCTTCCATGCCAAAACGGCGAAGGGATTTTTCCAATACAAAAAAGAGAAGCAAGGCATTGAGAATGTGAAAAGCGAGGTTGAAAATATGGTACCCGAAGGGCCGAAAGCCATCCAGGTAAGCATTGAGGGCGAGGGATATTCTTAACAGGCCGCGTGCCAGGAATTCTTTTTTCCAGAATTCAAAGCTCAGCAGGGTTTCCGGATTTTTTAAGTTAGCGTTGTTGACAATGTAGGCAACGCTGTCAAATTGAAAGGGATTATTAAGATGATTGGAGAAAAATAAAACTCCAAGCAAAGAGATGAGCAGGCAGTAGCCCAGTTGGCTAAGTAGAGCCTGGGAGAATTTTGAATTTTCGGTTCTCATGACGGCCCTTTCTGCATCTGGGCATGGTCAAGCAATTTTCGGGCGGTTGCGTTTCCAGGTTGCAGTTTGAGAACCTGCTCCAAGTAGGGAATGGCGTCCGCATAACGATTGTTTTTCAGGTGCAGGGCGGCCAGGTTTTGGTGGATGTCCGGAAGATCCTGTTGAATGTCCAAGGCTTTTTTAAATGCAATTTCAGCTCTTTCATAGGCTTTTAAATTCCAGAAAATGATACCAATGTTATTTTGCGCCTGTGGATGCCTAGGTTTAATAGCCAGCGTCTGGCGATATTCCTGAAGTGCTTCATCAAAAGATCCTACCTGTCGAAACGCGTTTCCTAAATCAAAGTGATAATCGGCTTTATGTGACCGCATGCTGACTGCTTTTTGCAAAAACGGAATGGCTTCTCCATAGGCCTTCTGCTTACTCTGGGCAAGGCCCGTAAAATAATAGGTGTCCGGTTTGTTAGAACCCAGGGCAATAGCATGACCAAATTCTTCAATGGCTTGTTCCCAGTGTTTTTGCCGGAAATGGATATGGCCCAAGTTTGCATAGGCATCCGACTGGGTAGGGTTTAACTGCAGGGTAATGGCCAGTTCTGCTTTTGCTTCTTCGAGCATTTTGGTGTCCATATATGCGGTGGCTAGGTTGTTATGAACCAATGACTTGTTCGGCGATTTTTCTGCCGTGTCTTTCCACAGCGTGACCTCAGATCGGTAATCAAGCGAGCGGTTCACCGTGAGTAAAAAAGTAAGAGATAAAAATGCCAACAAAAGGCCAGTTGCCAAAGCTTGAGCCCGACAAGCACTCAGAAACATCCAGCCCAGCGCAAGGCTGAATCCCAACCCGGGCAAATAGGTGCGGTGCTCCGTGGCAATTTGTTTGAGCGGAATAAAACTGGATGAGGGAAACAATGTGATGAAAAACCAGAGGACGGCAAATATTAAAATAGGAGATTTTTGCCGGGGAACTATTATTGCTCCGACTGCTAAAATTCCAATAGCACAAATTAACTGCACGTCGATGAATCCGGATGGCAGGCGTATATCCGGCTCAAAGTTGAGATTAAAAGGCAGGAACAGCTTAAGCAGGTAATAGTGAACCACTACCTTGATTTGACTGAGAAAATATAAAAAACGGCTTGTCTCCCCGGAGACCGGATCGGCGTTTAAAGAAAAAATATTGCCCTGCTCTATATATCGATAACAAAGATAAAACAAAAGGGGCAGGAGAATGGCTCCGATTTTTGTCCTTAAAGATTTCCTCTCATCGGGTGGAGTGATGAGCCAGATATAGATGATTGCCATTAAGGGAAAGGTGACGACAATTTCCTTGGTTCCAGCTGCGAGAAAAAGAAAACCTGAAATTCCCGCAATGAAAAGCAATTTGCCTGCCCAAGCCAGGTTTTCTTTGCGGGGGCGGACAAGCCTGCAAAAAATATAAAAGGCAAGCAGATAAAAAAATGTCGCCAAGCCTGATGAACGGCTTGAAATATAGGTAACCGTTTCCACCGTGAGAGGATTGAGTAAATGAATGGAAGCGCAAATTAGGGGCAACTGCTTGAGTTGATTTGCGGCCGGCTCTAAGCGTAATAGTTCGCTGACCAGAAAATACCAGACCACTCCGGTCAGGATATGGATAAGAACATTGGTAAGGTGATACCCGAATACATCCAGCCCACCTATTTCCCGATTCACTGCAAATGTCAGCAAAAGAACGGAACGGTTAAAAATATTGCCGATGCCAACGTTATTTTGAAAATCATTCAAATGTTGAATATAAGGATTCTCAACAATGGCATGGGCATCATCGTAAAGAAAAGGCGAATGAAAAGTGGCCCAGAAAGCCAGAAGGCCCATACAGGTGAGAATTGTAACGGACTTTAGTTGATACCCGAAGGAACCAATGTCTGTGGTTTTGGAATTCATGGAGTCGCGTTTTGCGGGCCGGTTAAATTTACCATCATTTTATTTATTGCTTCATTTTGAGCCGGACTCAGGTCCATTTTTAAAGCCGTCTGCAAAAGTTCCCGGGCTTTTTTCATCTGACCAAGGTTAGCAAGAGTTTCTGCCAGAGAGATTTGTGCATTAAAATTATTGGGTTGGAGTGAAAGAGATTTTTCAAGAAAATCCTGTGCATTTTCCCAGTCTGCTTGCCGGTTAAAATTGAAACCAATCTGAGCGTAGGCAGAAGGTCTGGGCCCGGTAACTTCAAGGAAGCTTTTAAATTGTTGTGTGGATGTGTCCCATTTTTCCTGCTTTTGATAAACCTTAGCAAGGTTGAACAGCGCGGGTTCATACCGGCTGTTCAGCTTTAAGCAATGTTTGAAGGCACTTACTGCCAATTCAAATTTGTCAGTCACCATATAAGCAGTGCCCAGGTTGAAATAAGCGGGCAATAAAGACGGATCTATTTTGAGGGCTGCTTCCCATTCCGTTACTGCGTTTTCAATTTTTCCGGTTTTTCCATAAAGTTCCCCCAAGTTCAACCGGGCCAAGGCAAAACCGGGGTCGGAATTTGACAAGTTGATTGCCAGTTTCAACGAGGCTATGGCTTGGTCGTACAACCCTTTTCGGTTATAAACCGAACTCAATCCTATTCTGGATGAAAAATGACCCGGCCTCAATGCCAGAGTTTTCAAGTATTCTTTTTCCGCGTCATCCAGTCGCCCTTGATCCAGATAAACGCTGGCCAGATTATAATGAGGTTCCACCAGCTCGGCCAGAAGTCCGATAGATTCTGAGGGGGAAAATTTATTGACGGATTTCTGGCCAGTTATTTTTTCGCGTCGCTTCAAAAATTCTTCAGCACTTTTTATATTGTACTGGGTGTCAATAAAATGGGAAATATTGGCAACGCTTTTTTCCAGGTGATGAGTCGCGAGGGCAAGATCACCCTTTTCAAAATAGGCTTTGCCAAGATTGTTATGGGATCTTGTTGACTTGGGATTCTTCTGGACGGAGTCTTTCCACAAACTAATTTCGCTGATCCAGTCATTATTCCGGGTTGCTGTTCCCAGTGCAAACATGGGTAAAAGCACAAGCAACATTAAACAGCGCCAAGTGCGGGCGCCCCATCCCACAATCATGCACAGTCCTAATGTCATGGGAAGGTAAGTACGATGTTCCACAGCCAGATCGTTTAGAGGAATGATGCTGGAAGTGGGGGCGAGCGTAATGAAAAACCAGATGAAGCCAACGGCAACCCAAATATTCCTGCCTCGTGCCACGGTGAAAAAGATGCCGATAATAACCAGTCCCGCTAAAAATATGAGCGGGTCGGATGCAGGGGTGCTGAACGGCAGGCCGCTGTCCACGTTCAGGTTGAAGGGAAACAGGAATAGCTTGAGATAATAAAAGACGATTACTTTTATCTGCACTAAAAAGTAAGGCATTCGTCCATAAAGTTCCAGCCCCTGGTCCTTGGCAATATAAAGCCAGGAATTGGCAACGATGTAGGCTCCCGCAAAAAAAACACCCAGGAAAAGACCCCATTTGAGCTGGAAAATTTTTTCAGCGAATTGCGGTTTCTGTGTTGAAACTATAAAGCCCAGATACCAAATTCCCATCAGAACAGGCAAGGTCGCACCAATGAGTTTTGAGGCAATGCTCATATATGCGCTTATCAGGATTGCTATGAAAAGCACCCATCTAAGGTTAAATTTAGGAATTTTGTTTTTACGCGAAAACAGGCCGGTGAACAGGTAAAGCGCCAGTAAGTAAAAAAAGGTTACTAGTAATGAAGAACGGGAGGATATGTAAGATACCGAGTCGGTGTTCAAAGGGTGCAATGCAAAAAGCAAAGCTGTTGCCAAAGGAAACCCGCTAGCCGCGGCCGGGCCACGCCCGGTGGAAACAGGCTCCACGCCTTCGGCGGTCGCATTAGAGTTTTTACCAAGTTGTCTCTGGCGGCTCGCCGTCAGGTATTGGGTCCGCGAGATAAGAAAAAAAATCAATAGTGTGACACCAATATGAACGGTGAGATTAAATAAATGGAAGCCAAAAACCCGATTTTTTCCAAGCGTGTTATTTAATGCGTAGGTCCAGAGAACAACGGGACGGTTTTCAAATGAGGAGAAACGAACCTGGCGATCGAATGCGTCCAGGTCTTCCACCCAATGACTTTGGATGAGTGGCAAATCATCAAACTGAAACGCGCCTTTCAGGGAATTAAAATATACCGCGGTATTTGCCAGGATTAAAAGAAGCACACATCCTATAATTTTTTTAATTTCTGGCGGGGTGAGTATCATCGGGTTCTGAAGAATTAATGAATCGCAGGGTGAATGACAACAGTGGCTTGAACACCTTATGGGATGAAATATTCAGGCTCTAAATATGTCCTTAATTAATTATCGTTTGATTTCGCTTCCATATTAAGAGGAATTTTGTCCTAAACCCCTAAATATTAGCACTTTTCAAAATCCCCTCAAAGGTGTAAAGTAAAATCATACATAATTCTAATCACTGAACAATAAAGTGCAACTTATTTAAATCACTTATTGATAAATAACAGGGTTTTCCATGAAACGGATTGGCAAAGAAACTAATATTCAAACGTTGCGTAAAATATCCAACCTTTTTCAAACGACTTCTTTAGAGGTGGATGAATTATTGGCCATGGTAATGGACGCGGCTAAAGATATTGTGGGGGTAAAAAACGGCTCGTTATTGCTGGTTCAGGATGAAAAGACCTATAAACTACAGTTTTACCAAGCCTCCGGAAAAAATATGGGCCAATTAAAAGATATTGATTTACCGCCCGGTGTGGGAATTTCCGGTCATGTCGCGAAAACCGGGGAATCGGTTATCTCCAACGATGTGGCCAAAGATCCCCGGTGGTACCACGGAGTCAGTGAACAAATGCGGATTCCTGTTCAGTCCATGGCCAGTTTTCCATTAAATGTTGATAAAAAAGTGATCGGTGTCGTCCAGTTTCTGGATAAAGTGGATGGAACTGTCTTCGATGAAAAAAATGTTGAGGTATTGGAACATTTTGCCAATTTGATGGCAAAATTTTTTCAAGTCTCAAAAAGTAGAAAGTTGCTGGGTGAGGAGTTTGGCAGGCTTAAAGAACAATACTTGCACCGTTACACGATAGTGGGCGAGAGCAAAGCCATCCAAAAGTGCATTGCTATGGCTGAAAAGGTGGCCGATTCCAAGGCCTCTGTCCTGTTAACCGGTGAAAGTGGAACGGGGAAGGAATTGTTTGCTCATCTGGTTCATGATCGCAGTCAAAGGCAAAACAAGCCTTTTGTTTCGGTCAGTTGCGGGGCCTTGCCGGCATCCATTCTGGAACGCGAACTCTTTGGGAACGAAAAAGGTGCCTTCACCGGCGCGGACACGCAAAAAATAGGTCTGTTTGAAGCCGCTCACACGGGTACGCTTTTCCTGGATGAAATAGGCGAAATGCCTTTAGATATGCAGGTAAAACTGCTGCGGGTTATTCAGGAAGAATCGTTCATCCGCTTAGGGGGTACCGAAACCATTAAGGTTGATGTCCGGTTGATTACGGCGACCAACCTCGATTTGGATAAAGAAGTCCGGGAAGGAAATTTCCGCCAGGACCTGTTTTACCGAATCAATGTAATAAAAATAACCCTGCCTCCCCTGCGTGACAAACTGGAAGATATCTCCGATTTACTAACCTATTTCATCAAGAAGCACAGCCCGGAAAACCAGCCCATTAAAAATCCGGGCAAAGGGCTGGTCTCCCACCTTATGAGTTATTCCTGGCCGGGCAACATCCGGGAACTGGAAAACTCTGTGGAGCGGGCCATTGTTTTAACAGACGAGGATGAACTGCTTCCTGAAGCGTTTCCTTTTGAAGCATCCCAGGCTCCCATTGAACTCAATGTGGGGTCCACCCTCAAGCAAGCCAGCGATTTGTTTCGCAGAACTTTTATTTCCAACACCCTTAAATCCACCAGCGGTAACCGGACTAAAGCCGCAAGGATTCTGGACGTTCAACGTTCCTACCTCTCCCGGCTGATCAAGGAATTGGAAATTAAATAAAGAGAAACACTCCCTTCGATAAATCGGAAAATCTGCTAAACTCCACTAGCCGTGGAGGCAACTGGGCAAAGGCTCCTCAAGCCGCCAAAGCTCTTTGCTGGCCAAATAAAGTTATTGCTATCTGGCCCTACGCCAAGTAGGCCTAGTGGAAGGAAAATCATGGTTCTTATTGATGGGAAAAAAGTATCCGCGGAAATCCGCAATCGCCTGACTAAAGAGACTGCGGAACTTAAAAGCAAAACAGGCCGTATGCCGGGTCTGGCTACAGTTCTGGTCGGAGAGGATCCTGCCTCGGCGGTTTATGTGCGCAACAAAAATAAAATATGCCATGAAGTCGGATTTCAATCCTTTGAACAAAACCTGCCAGCGGAAACTACCGAGGCGCAATTAATGGATCTCATCGATGAACTGAACGGAAATGATGCGGTACACGGTATTCTTGTTCAATTGCCGCTTCCGGATCATATCGATTCGCAAAAGGTTTTATTGTCCATTGACCCGGAAAAGGATGTGGACGGATTTCATCCCATCAATGTTGGTAAGCTGGCAATTGGCAATGCCCTGCTCACCCCGTGCACACCAACAGGAATCATTGCCCTGCTGGATTATTATAATATTGAAATTGCCGGCAAACACGCGGTAGTTTTAGGCCGAAGTAATATTGTAGGAAAACCGGTGGCACATTTATTATTACAACGTCATGCCACGGTGACCATTTGCCATTCCAAAACGGTCAACCTGGAACAAGTGACCCGTCAAGCGGATATATTGATCGCGGCGGTAGGGCGGCCCCGTTTTGTGAATTCAGCAATGGTAAAAGAAGGCGCGGTGGTGATTGATGTGGGAATCAACCGCGTTGACGGGAAACTGACCGGCGATGTTGATTTTACCCCGGTCGCTGAAAAAGCAGGATTCATCACTCCCGTTCCGGGTGGCGTAGGGCCCATGACCATCGCCCTGCTCATGGAAAATACGTTAAAAGCTTTTAAAGTCACGTTTTAAAAATTTTTCCTTTAGAAATTTATGGCAGAATAATTTTATGATCCGCAAAAAGCAAGGTCGCCTTAATAAACCTAAAAGTTCGCTCACACCTGAAGAGTCGACTTCGAGTCATCTTGCAGCGGCAAGTGCACAACCGCAGGTATACAGTGTCAGCGGATTGACCCGGGACATCCGCGCCATTATGGAAGCGGCATTTGACTCGGTTTGGGTGGAGGGAGAAATTTCTAACTTCAGGACCGTAGCTTCCGGCCACAGTTATTTTGTTTTAAAAGATGGCAAAGCACAGATCCGTTGTGTTCTTTTCAAAGGCTACCGGGCCGGTATCAAATTCCAGCCCGAGGATGGCGACCAGGTTTTGCTGTTTGGTCGGATCACCGTCTACGATGCCCGCGGCGAATACCAGATCATTACCGAGTCCCTGGAGCCAAGAGGACTGGGTGCCCTGCAAAAAGCTTTCGAGCAGTTAAAGGCAAAGCTGGAAAAGGAAGGCTTGTTTGATGATGCAGCAAAAAAACCGCTACCCGCTTTTCCCTGGAAAATAGGAGTGGTCACCTCTTCGACTGGCGCCGCTGTCCGCGATATCCTTAATGTCATTCGCAGGAGAAACCCCAAGGTTTCTGTTCTACTACGTCCGGCGAAAGTGCAGGGAGAAGGTTCTGCAAAGGATATTGCCCAAGGCATTCGCGACTTGAACACCGTGAAGGACGTGGATGTCATCATCATCGGGCGAGGAGGAGGATCGTTGGAAGACTTATGGGCATTTAATGAAGAAGAAGTGGCGCGGGCGATTTTTGCATCTCGCATTCCAATAGTTTCTGCCGTGGGGCATGAAATAGATTTTACCATTGCCGATTTTGTCGCCGACCTCAGAGCCCCCACTCCTTCAGCCGCCGCGGAATTGACCGTGCCTGTCTTGAATGAAATTCTTAAAGATATCCGATCCTTGACAGGGGAACTGGTAGAGACATTATGCCAACAGGTGGAGGATTACAGGGACCTTTTAAATCGGTTGATGGATCGCCGGTTTTTTCACCAACCTAAGGAAATATTCAGTCCTCATGTTCAACGTCTTGATGATTTATATGCCCGGCTGCTTCGAGGTCTTGAGCAACGCCTGGTATCGCATCAACAAAGATTGCAGGACAAAATACACCGATTATTTCAAGCCTCACCGGAAAAACATATTCAACATATGAAAGAAAACCGGGCGATGCTGGAAAAAAGAATGTTGCATATCATCCAGTCCCAGCTCCGTTTCAATAAGGAGCGCTTTGAAGGAATATTAAAAAACATGAACGCAATCAACCCGCTAGCTATTTTAGAAAGGGGATATAGTATTTGTTCGAAAAATGAAAAATCTTTGAAAAATACTGAAGGGGTCAGTCCGGGAGACAGGGTCCAGGTAAGGCTTTTCCGCGGAGGCCTGGATTGCACAGTAAAAAAAATAATAGAGGAAAGCTAAGACGAATTTTATTACAGGTCTTTTATAGATACAATTCCAACGATTTTATTGTCCCGGGTAACCGCCAGATGGCGAATGGATTTTTCACGCAACAATTTTCTGGCAGAATCAAGGGTCTCGCTGGCATCAATCGATATCAATGGCTGCGACATCACCTCAGCAACCTGGGTTGATTCGGCGTCAAGGTTTTTTATAAGAATTCGGACCATCAAATCGGTTTTGGTAATGATTCCGATAAAGTTTTCGTTGCTGGTTACAAGAAGCGACCCGATTCCATTGGCATAAATTTTTTCGGCGGTTTTTTCACGTTTTCATCTTGCTCTATGCTTAAAACAGGACTTATCATGCAATTGCCAACGGTTTTCATAGCCACACCAAAACAATTTTTAGAAAAAAACAGGATAAGGACTAATATAATTTTAACAACGGTTTATTGTCAAGATAAACTCGTTTTCAAAGAGGCCGATTATGGGTGAAATAAAATTTGAAAAGGCCATTCAAAGACTCGAAAAAATAGTCGATGACCTGGAAAAAGGAGAGCTGGATATTGATAAATCCTTGGAGATTTTTGAAGAAGGAATAAAAATGTCGCGTGTTTGTTCCAAGAAATTGAATGAAGCCGAAGCAAAAATAGAAAAGCTCACCCAAAACCAGAAAGGCGAACTGGTGACCGACTTGTTTCCGGTTGAGGATGAAGATGACGCAAAAGATTGAAAAAATCCGCCTGGACCAGTTGCTGGTAAAAAAAAACTCGTCTCCACCCGGGAAAAAGCCAGAAGCATTATTCTCTCGGGAAAAGTAAGAGTGCAGGATACCGTTGCCGATAAACCCGGTCGACTGGTTCCTGTAGATTGTCTTCCCGTTATTATTGGTGCGCCCCAACCCTTTGCCAGCAGGGGCGGATTGAAGCTGGACCACGCCTTAAAACAATTCCATGTTTTGCCTTTAGGAAAAACTGCTATAGATGTGGGAGCTTCGACCGGTGGTTTTACGGATTGTCTTTTACAAAACGGCGCTGAAAAAGTGTACGCGGTGGATGTCGGCTACGGGCAGTTGGACTGGAAACTCCGGAGCGACTCGCGGGTCATTTGCCTGGACCGGAAAAACGCCCGAACATTATGCAAAGAGGATGTTGGGGAAATGCTGGACCTGGCCGTGGTCGATGTATCGTTCATCTCGCTTAAGCTTGTCATACCCCCTTTACTGGAAATCCTCAAGCCGGAGGGGGAATTGGTTACCCTGATCAAACCCCAGTTTGAAGTTGGAAAAGAGGAGGTGGAAAACCGTGGCATTATTAAAGACCCGGCTAAACATATTCGGGTACTGCTTGAGTTGAACCGTTTTATTGCAGAAAAAGGCTGGGCAGTAAAAGCTGTGACCGAATCTCCCATCACCGGTCAAAAAGGTAATCGGGAATTCCTGGCTCACTGTGTTCATGGCCGATTTGCAGATCCAATAGATGAAGAAACCCTCCGCCAACTAGTCCTGGCCTGATTGCGCCTACCGGTGAGCCCATTCCCGTGGGAGGGAATATAGCAATCACTTTTTCTGGCGAGCAAAGAGTCGTCTCGGCTCAAAAAGCTATTGCTCATTACCACCGGGCGTTGCCCGGGTTACAACTCGTCTTTATAGACGATAAAACAATCTGCCGGGTAGACCAAATGTGTGTCTCCCCACTGGCTGGAAGACCCGGTGTCCCATTGTGTTTCGTCTTCGAGGGGTTTCATGCGTACCCCACCTGATCCGCCATAAATGAGCAGGGCAACTCCATCTCCGGATTCTTCCACTTTGCAGGCATAAGCGGGGCACGATGTATTGGAGTCCGCGTCCCAACCCGTGATCTGAACCGGTTGTTCCTCACCGTTTACCGGGTATTTGATGCAATACAATTCCCGGGGCAGACTGATATCCCGAAAAATCATATTGAAGCTCCGGTCAGTATTGGTATTGGAATCGACTTCGACAAACACGAGCATTCTCCATGCAAGTATTGAAAGAGATTATCTTACCTCCATTCAGCAGGCAGGAACAAGAAAATCTGGACGGAGGGAAAAAGGTATAAAAAAACCGAGTGTGGAGCACACTCGGTGGTTGAAAAACAGGGACAGTACCAGTCAGGCGCTGGCTGCTACCTGGTTGCCGGATGACTGCGAAGAACCGGCTGATTTGGACGCAGAAACTTTTGCCGCAGCAGCATCCGCAAGGGTTTTGATGAAGTTGACCAAAATTCGCATGTCAAACTGCCCTTCCATATTGTTTTTCATTTCACTCAGGGCGGCAAAAGGAGTCATGCCCGGTCGATTTTTACGGGGAGCGGTTAAAGCCCCAAAAACATCCATGATGTTACAAATTCTTGCGTACAGGGAAATCTTGTCTCCCTTTAATTCGAACGGGTAGCCGGTGCCGTCAAACTTTTCATGATGTTCCGCCACCATTCTTAAAATGTTTTCGCTATAACATTTCATATCGTTGAGCGCCTTGCGGCCGGCTGACGGATGTTTGCGAATGAATTGGAACTCGTCCGGCTCCAGTTTCCCTTCTTTCATTATAATTTCATAGGGAACGGACTTTTTGCCAATATCGAATAACATGCCCCCCAGACCGATCTCGCGCACGGCATCCGGTTGCATTTTCAAATTAGTCGCCAAGGCCATGCAATACATACTGGTGTTGATGCAATGGATATAGGAATGGTAATCCTTTTTAGTGACATGGAAAACATCTATAAACTCAAGGTTTCCACGATCCATGCATTCTTGAATTATTTTAACCAGACCTTCCAGGGTACGTAAAATGCGCGAGGAACCGATGTTCTCAAAATATTCCTTGATCACCTGTTCGCTCAAAAGGTAGGCATCTTTTAAAACCTTTTTCGGCGGTTCGTTTTCCAGAGCTTTTTGCAGTTGCCCCATTTTAAAATCTTTATAGTATTTGATGAGGTCGGTTTCATGGATGAAAAACTCCATGCAATCATCGCCCTCCATCATTTTTTTGATCTTTTCGTGGTTCTCCGGCGTGTAGTGCACAAATTTCTGGAACAGCGGTTGATCGTTCTCATCGTATTCCGCGAGATAAGAAATTTCAAAACCCTGATCGCAGCTTTTATTTAGAAAACCACTATTTATTTCACGATAAAAATGAGCGATACTTTCCATAATCGCTTGTTTCTCCCCGAAAATAGCAACTGGTATAAACAGAAAGCTCAAAAAAATCTAAGCTTTTACCGACAGGTTCATGGTGTTCGAATTTGTGATTAATGATAAAATAGTTCATAACAGCCTAAAAATCAATTACTTAACTTAAAAAAATAAATTTTCCCCACAGGCCCGATTTTAAACAACTCCCCAATTTGGGGGGGGATAAAATAGATTCCCCAAAACCCAAGAGTAATTGTAATTGTTTAAATTAAAATGTTTTTGTTGAATCTATTTTGGTGCGGGTAAAAATTTCCCCTTCTGCTTTCCATTTATGGGATATTGCGGTCGAATTTAAGGGCGTCTCCAAAAATTGTTTTTGGCCACCGGCGAACCGTCGGAGGCAACTGGCAGAAACTCTTTCAGACGAGATGAGTTGTTGCTAACCAGACAGGGCTATTGCTCATTGGCCCCACGCCTAGTGGTTGCCATAGAGAAAATTACCAAATAACACAGAGATCCTTTGAATTTATCTTTAAGGATTGATCAGCCGGGAGTCTGAAAAATGTATAAGTTGGTCCTTTTAAGACATGGCCAGAGCCAATGGAATTTGGAAAACCGGTTTACCGGTTGGACCGATGTTGACCTGACTGAACAGGGAAAACAGGAAGCCGAGACGGCTGGAAAACTTTTTCTGGAAGAAGGCTATACCTTCGATTTGGCCTACACCTCTGTCCTCAAGCGGGCAATTCGAACTTTGTGGATTGTGCTGGATAAAATGGATTTAATGTGGATTCCAGTCACCCGGTCCTGGAAGCTGAACGAACGCCACTATGGTGCTCTGCAAGGATTGAACAAAGCGGAAACGGCTAAGAAACACGGCGCAGAGCAGGTGAAAATCTGGCGCAGAAGTTATGCCACTCCCCCTCCCCCGCTTTCTGAAGATGACGAAAGGTTGCCTGCAAAAGATGCCCGCTATGCTGGCATACCAAAAAACCAATTGCCTGCCGCAGAAGCTTTAAAGCATACGGTCGACCGATTTTTACCCTACTGGTTTGATCAGATTGTGCCTTCCATCAAAGCCGGAAAAAAAGTTTTGATTTGCGCGCATGGCAACAGCTTAAGAGCTCTGGTCATGCACCTGGACAACATCAGCGAAGACGATATTCTGGAATTGAATATTCCTACCGGCATTCCGTTGGTCTATGAATTAGACGCGGACTTGAAACCCATCAAACATTATTATCTGGGCGACCCCGAAGCCGCCAAAAAAGCCGCCGAAGCCGTCGCCAACCAATCCACTAGCCGCCACTAGGCGTGAGGCCGGGGCGGAGCATTTCGCGGGCGTGTTCGAGGGAAGCATCGGTGATGGTTTCACCGCTGGACATGCGGGCCAGTTCTTCAACGCGTTCTTCATATTCCAGCAGGTGAATGCTGGACCGGGTGCGTTTCCCTTTCACCTCTTTTTCAATGCGGAAATGGGAAGAAGCCAACCCGGCTATCTGCGGGGAATGGGTGATACAAAAAACTTGTTTGCTCGTGGCGACTTTTTTCAATTTGAGTCCTACTTTTTCCGCCACCCTGCCGCCGATACCGGAATCTACTTCATCGAAAATCATCACCGGAATGGTGTCCTGATCGTTCAAAATAGATTTTAAAGCCAGCATCACCCGGGATACTTCACCGCCTGAAGCGATTTTAACCAGAGGCCGCATTTCCTCGCCTGGGTTGGGGGAAAATATAAACTCCAGCGTGCCCAATCCGGTTGGCGTGGCCTTCATTTTTTCTTTGCGGAATAGAATAAATCCACCGTCGTCAGACGGGTAATCAAAACGTACACCAAACCGGACGCTACCCATACTCAGTTCTTTCAGTTCCTTTTCGACACTGCCAGTAAATTTTTTTGCCGCGGACTCCCTTTCTTCAGCCAGACGGATGGCGAGTTTAGACAGCACCCCTTCTTTTTGCTTCAGCTCTTCTTCCAGGGCTTTCCTGTTTTCTTCATTGGAGGCCAACTGCTGCAATTCTTCTGCGATCAGTTCCCGGCGTTTTAAAATTTCGGGGATATCGTTACCATATTTTCGTTTCAGTCCGTTTATCTCGGCGAGCCGGTCTTCAATTTCTTCCAGCCGATTAGGATTGAACTCCAAAGACCGGTCATAACTGCGCAAAGAGTCCACCACCTCTTCCAGTTCATAGTAGGCGGAGCGGGACCGCTCAACCATTTCTGCCAGACCGGGGTCGATCTCAAGCACAGATTCCAGTTCTTTCAAAACCTGCCCCAGGTTTTCTAATATGGAACCCTGGTCATCAGTTAACAGGGATTGGCTTTGTTGCAGGCCTGCGCGTATTTTTCCGGCGTGTTTCAGTTTATTGCTCTCTGCCTTGATTTCTTCTTCCTCTTCTTCTGAAAGTCCGGCCGTATCAATTTCGGAGAGTTGAAAGTTCAGGAACTCCTCTTTTTGTAACCGTTCTTGTTCATCCATTTTCATGGATTGCAGTTTTTTTGTTTGGGCCTGGTAGTCCGAGAAATTTTGGGCAAACTCATCCCGAAGATCTCTGGATTTGCCGTACAGGTCTAAAAGATCGATATGGGTTTCAGGATGAAGAAGGGCCTGGTGATCGTGTTGTCCGTGCAGGTCCACCAAGCGGTCGCCGATTTTTGCCAGGGTGGAAACCGTGACGGAGCTGTCATTGAGCAGGCATCGATTTTTTCCGGAATTGGAAATCTGGCGTTTGACAAGAAGTTCGCATTCTTCCATTTCGATGCCGGATTCCCGAATCAAGTCGAGAGTAAGGGGATCGGTAACTTCAAACACCCCTTCCACAAAAGCGGTGGTTTCTCCAGAACGAATGGAGTCGGTATCTGCTCTGCCTCCAAGCAGGAGATTCAGCGCGTCGATGATGATGGATTTACCCGCGCCGGTTTCACCCGTCAGCACATTCAAGCCTTTTTCAAAATTCACCGATAGATTTTCTATGATGGCGAAATTGCGGATTCTAATTTCTTTAATCATGGGTCAGTTTTTTCATCAACTCCTGGCCTTGGGTCCTGAAATTTAAAAGGTCCTCATCATCCGCAACATTATCGGTCAGACGCCGTAAAGTGAGAAGCGATTTCCGGGCCAAGGCGAAATTATTTTGTGTGTAATAAGCTTGGGCCAGTCCAAGATGGTTTTCAACATAATCAGGGCTTTGACGAACCGCTTCCTCAAAATGGTAAACCGATTTGTCATCACTGCCACCGAGAAAAAAGGGTAACTCCAGATACAAATTTCCCAGCGCACGATGTGGGCCCCCGTCCTCAATAGCCGGGTCGAGTTCCAGTGCTTTTTTCATATCCTCTTCAAAAGGCCCGATGATGCCCAGGCTGGCCCAGATGCCATTCATTTCTCCTTGTTTTCCCCGGCATAGGGCGCGGAAAAAGTAACTGATGGCAGAGTCGGGTTTCAATTCCAGGGCTTGGCTACTGTGTCTTATGCATTGGTCGTAATGATGGTTTTTTGTGTCTTCGGCCCTTTTCGCAATGGAGTAATGGGAGCGAGCCAGTCGCCATTGCCATTCTGGGTTGCCCGGTTCTTTTTTCAGGATTTTTTGGATTTTATTCGCGATTTGTTCAAACTCTTTGAGGGTTCTGGCTTGCTGGTATTGTTTATCTATCTCGTTTTGCCCGGCAGAGACGATATTCCCGGTTGCAATCATGGAAAAAACCGCCAGCAGGAAAACCCGGATTTTTTTTCGTGATGAAATTTTTGTCATGGCCAAAAGAAATTTTTCGAGGTACCTCGGAGATACTCTTAGTTTGTCCCGCCGGTTTGCGTTATAATTCGTGGAGAACCTCCACCAGCAATACGCCATATCGAATGTATCATATATGAATAAAATCCTTTCTTTAATGGTTCTAACTGTTGTTTTTGCGGTTCCCGGTTTGCTCTGGGCGGAATCCAATGACCCTCAAGCCGCAGTGCAAGAGCTTTTAGGAGAAATTCGCCAGATTAAGAAGAATCTTTCTGGCCAGGAAAAGGCCGATAATCAGAAACATGCCCATTCCGCTTTGGTTTGGCTGAATGTTGCCGAGATCAGCAAAAAAGCTTTGGGAAAACATTGGGCCAAGCGCAGTGACTCCGAACAGAAAAGGTTTCAGGCTTTGCTCGGTGAGTTGTTCCTGCATGTGGCGTTTCCCAGTTCCGCGAAATTTTTTGCTGAACTGGATCTGATGTATGGGAAAACCACAGAGGAAAAACAACGGACGGTGGTTCCTTTGACAGTGGTGCATGAAAAAGAAGGAGAAGTCGATATTAATTTCCGTCTTACCCGGACTGCGGGTAACTGGCAGGTGGTGGATGTCATTCTGGATGGTGTCAGCATGAGGAACAATTTGCGCAGTAAGTTTTATAAAGTGATAACCAAAAAAGGTTTTGATGAACTCATGCGCAAAATGGAGAATAAGTTGAAAGCTTCAAAGAGCTAACCCGTATATTGCATGATAAAATGGAACAAAAAATGAAAAAAGTTGGCATGGTTAGTTTGGGGTGTCCGAAAAACACGGTGGACTCCGAAAGGGTGTTGGGCGATCTGGTTTCTTCCGGATTCAGCCTCACTACGAATGAAGAAGACGCAGAGGTGATTATTGTCAACACCTGCGGTTTTATAGAGTCTGCCAAAAAAGAATCGATCGATACGATTCTGGAAATGGCCCGGCACAAGGCAGGGGGAAAATGCAAACAGTTGATCGTCACCGGTTGCCTGGCCGAACGTTATAGCCAGGAACTGCTTGATGAAATCCCTGAAATCGACCACCTGCTGGGGGTGGGCCAGTATCCTCAACTGAAAAACATTATCGCGGATGTCGACCCGTTATCAAAAAATCATGTCGCCACACCCGCCGAATATTACGAGTCTTATACAGACCGGCTATTAACAACGGCTTTTTATACCGCGTATTTAAAAATTTCCGAAGGTTGCTCCAACCGTTGTGCATTTTGCATCATTCCAAAAATGCGGGGCCCGATGCGCAGTCGGTCACCGGAATCCATTCTTGCTGAAACCGAGCATTTAGCCCGCAAGGGAGTCAAAGAGTTCAACCTGATTTCTCAGGACACCACCATGTACGGTTTTGATCTGGGAATGAAAGATGGACTGGTTCGCCTGCTTCGGGAAATGGCCAAGGTCGAAGGGTTGGAGTGGATACGACTTTTATATTGTTACCCGACCTTTTTGAACTCGGAGATGATTGAGTTTATCGGGTCCGAACCCAAAGTCTGCAGCTACATTGATGTGCCTCTGCAACACACGCATGACGAGATGCTTAAAAGTATGAAGCGGCAGGAAACCGAACTCGGGGTCAGGAAAATGCTCGAGGAGGTTCGGCTGAAAATTCCAAGTGTAGCATTGAGAACCACATTTATTACCGGGTTTCCGGGAGAGACCGAAACGCATTTCCGACACATGGTCCGGTTCCTTTGTGAAATGGAATTTGACCATGTTGGAATTTTTACTTATTCGGATGAGGAGGGTACCACCGCTTACGATTACCCAGGCCGGGTGCCGCAGGAAGTCAAAGAAGAAAGAAAAAATATCCTGATGGAATTTCAACAGGAAATTGTTCTTCGAAAAAACCGGGAGCGCCTGGGCAAGGTGGAATCGGTTTTAGTGGAAGGTTTTGACCCGCAGGAAAACTATTTGATGACCGGAAGGCTCGCCTCCCAGGCCCCGGATATTGACGGGCAGGTCCTGCTTGAAAAATGTGAAGCTGAGCCCGGACAGATCATTTCCGTAAAAATTAAAGCGGTGGCGGATTATGACCTGATCGCGGAGCCGGTGCAAACGGCTATTTCTCCATGAGCACCTTAGTACCCCTCCGGGGCATGAAAGTTAATGAAGAGGTCATCACGCAGGGGAGGCAACTAGCAAGGACTTGTTTGAGCCGAGAACATCGTTGCTAGCCAGATAAAGTCATTGCCAGTCGGCTCCACGCCTAGTGGTTGCCGTAAAGAAAATTATCGAATATATGGAGATGCCCATGAGCCTTAAGCGTGTTGGAATTCTGACTGGGGGGGGATTGCTCCGGCCTCAATGCGGTGATCCGGGCGGTCACCCGGTCGGCGATTATCAGCTACGGGGCAGAAGTCATAGGTGTTGAGGAGGGGTTCGAGGGCCTGATCTTTAACCGGCACAGAAAACTCACTGTGGCTGGAACCCGGGACATACTGCCTTTGGGAGGAACCGTTCTTGGTACCACCAATAAAGGCGACCCTTTTGAATACCGTCAGTTCAGCAAGGACGGCCAGCTGACGACTCAGGATTATTCTCAACAATCGGTCGAAAATTTCAAACGTCTTGACCTGGACTGCCTGTTTGTGGTGGGTGGGGATGGGACTCTGCAACTGGGTTACAAGTTTTTTGAAAGAGGCTTGCCAGTGATCGGCATCCCCAAAACAATCGATAACGATCTGGTGGGCACGGACTATACCTTCGGTTACCAGACCGCTGTGCAGGTGGCTTGTGATGCGCTGGACCGACTGCAAACGACTGGAGAGAGCCACCATCGGGTCATGATTCTAGAGGTTATGGGTCGGGACACAGGTTGGATCGCCCTGGAAGCCGGAATTTCCGGGGGAGCCCATGTCATCCTTATTCCGGAAATCCCTTATGATCTGGAAGAAGTGCTGGAAAAAATCCACTTGCGGCAAGAGGGTGGAAGCCCTTTCAGCATCATGGTGGTCGCAGAGGGTGCCAAAGAGATGGGTAAGGAAGCGATCACCAGTGAAGCGGCATCTACCCGTTTGCAGGGAGTGGCTCAATTGGGCGGGGTAGGTAATTTTATAGCGAAACAATTGAGCGACCGAATCGATCTTGAAGTGCGTTGCACGGTTCTGGGGCATACTCAACGAGGTGGCACCCCCTTGTCATTCGACCGGGTTCTCGGTACCCGGCTGGGAATCCAGGCGGTGAAAGCTGCCGCAGAAGGGAAATTTGGCCATATGGTGGCGTTGCAAGCCCGCGATATTGTTTTGGTTCCACTTAAAAGCCTGGCGGGAATCGTTCGCCAGGTTCCATCCGATTCGCAATTGATCCATACAGCCGAATCCATCGGCATCAGCTTGGGCCGCCGTACGCTGGCAGACTCCTAGTGGTGGTTGTCACATCGCGTTGAATATGTTAATCTGAGCCACAACTTAGTTTCCCTTTATCGGGAACTTCCCAAAAAAATTACGCACGTTTCCGGATCAAGCCAAGGGTGGCCTACGGGTTCTTGGTGCGAGATGATGGAGGCGAAGGTACAACCCATTAACTTTTAAGGAGTTTGCATGTCTGAAATCACAATGAAACAACTACTGGAGTCCGGGGTCCATTTCGGGCATCAGACCAATCGCTGGGACCCCAAGATGAAACCCTATATTTATGGGGCGCGAAGCGGGATATATATTATTGACCTGCAGAAAACACTGGTTCGTTTTCAGGAAGCTGAAAAAGTTGTCCGGGACATGGCTCGGGCAGGTAAGAAGATCCTTTTTGTGGCGACCAAAAAACAGGCGCAAGAGTTGATTGCCGAAGAAGCCACTCGTTGCGGAATGTACTACATCAACCAAAGATGGTTGGGTGGAACATTGACAAACTTTACCACCATTCGCAAAAGCATTGCCCGGTTGCACGAGTTGGAGAAGATGGATGAAGAAAATCAGTTTGATCTCTTACATAAAAAAGAAGCTTTGAGAATGAGAAGAGAAATTGACAAGCTGAATAAATTTTTCAGGGGTATCAAAAACATGAAGGATTTGCCGGATGCCCTGTTCATCGTTGATACCCGTAAAGAAAAAATAGCGCTGGCTGAGGGTAAAAAACTGGGGATTAAAATTATAGCCATGGTCGATACCAACTCCAATCCGGATGACGTGGATTATCCCATCCCGGCAAATGATGACGCGATGCGTTCCATCAAACTGTTTGCCAGCCGGCTTGCGGATATTTGCCTGGAAGGGCAGGAAATGAACAGGATCATCCAAGAAAAAGAAAACGCTAAAAAAGAAGAAGCCAAAAAAGCCGAAGCTAAAAAAGCTGAAGCTAAAAAAGAAGAAGCCAAAAAAGCCGAAGCTAAAAAAGCCGAAGCTAAAAAAGCCGAAGCTAAAAAAGCCGAAGCTAAAAAAGCCGAGGCCAAAGAAAGCACAAAGGAAAAACCCGCACCGGCTGATTTGCCGGAATCAACACCGGTCGCCAGTGACAACGGGAAAAGCTAAGACCCAATGCCTGCCTGAACCACTATCCTTGGGTTCCTATTAAGTTAAGAAACAAGCGATCCCTTTATAGGGAAGAAGGCATATCCCATAGAGGGCCGAATCCGGGGGTTGGAAGAACCGGTGGCGATGAATTCAATTTTAACAAACAATGATTAAGGAAATAGAATGGAAATAACTGCTGCGATGGTTAAAGAATTACGCTCCCAGTCGGGCGCGGGAATCATGGAGTGTAAATCGGCCCTGAAAGAAACCGAAGGTAATGTGGAAGATGCGATCATATTTCTTAGAAAAAAAGGACTGGCAAAGGCAGATAAAAAGTCTGACCGCCAGACCACTGAAGGAAAAATTGGCACCTACATTCATCAGGGTAGCAAAATCGGGGTGTTGTTGGCACTCCACTGCGAAACGGATTTTGTGGCCAATACCCCTGATTTTCAGGACCTGGCCAAGGATATTGCCATGCATATTGCTGCCTCTAAACCGCGCTTTGCCACCCGCGAAGAGGTGACCGAAAAGATTCTGGCAACAGAACGGGAGATCTATTCCCATCAGGCCAGGGAATCAGGAAAACCGGACAACATCATTGAAAAGATCGTGACGGGAAAAATGGAAAAATTCTACGAAGAAAACTGCGTGCTTGAGCAAGCCTTCGTTAAGGATACCAGTATTACCATTGGCAATTTGATCAAACAGAAAATTGCCCTGTTGGGTGAAAATATCAACCTTGGTAAATTTGCAAGATTTGAAATTTAATGGACAAACCGATTTATAAAAGGGTTTTGTTGAAGCTTGGCGGAGAAAGTCTGGCCGCTGGAGAAGGCGAATTTGGTCTGGATGAGGGAGCCCTGACAAATATTTCGGAAGAAATCCGTGACGCCAAAGAACTGGGAGTGGAAATTGCTATTGTTATCGGGGGAGGCAATATTCTAAGAGGAGCATCCTTGAGCTCCATAGGAATCGAACGCACCACAGGCGACTATATGGGGATGCTCGCTACAGTGATCAATGGCTTGGCGTTGCAACATGCCTTGGAGCGCGTTGGAATTGCCACCCGTGTGCAATCGGCGATCGAAATTCAGGCGGTGTCGGAAGCCTATGTGCGCCGCCGTGCGATTCGTCATCTTGAAAAAGGGCGTGTTGTTATATTCGCAGGCGGGACGGGCAACCCCTATTTTACCACCGACACCGCAGCATCTCTAAGAGCCATGGAAATTGGCGCGGAAGTGATTTTTAAAGCCACAAAGGTCGATGGAATTTATACCGCCGACCCCATGGTCGATGAGTCGGCAACGAAATTTCAGGAATTGTCTTATCTGGATGTGCTGAATAAGGGTTTGAAGGTTATGGATTCGACCTCGATATCCCTTTGCATGGATAACAAACTACCGCTGGTTATTTTTAATGTTCGTAATAAACATAGTATTAAACGGGTTCTGATGGGTGAAAAACTTGGCACCACAGTGGGGGTCTGAAAATGATTGCTGATTTAATCCAGGACGCGGAAAAGAAAATGGGGATCTCGATCGACCACCTGCATCATGAGTTAGGGAAGTTGCGGACAGGTCAGGCTTCGGTAGCCCTGTTGGATGATCTCAAGGTCGATTATTATGGAACCCCGACCCCTTTAAAGCAGGTGGCGACTTTAGGCGCTCCAGACAGCCAAACCCTGACGATCCAGCCTTGGGAAGCATCGATTTTGAAGGAAATCGAAAAAGCCATCCAGGCTTCAGATCTGGGCCTGACTCCCAACAACGATGGCAAGGCGATCCGGCTCACCATTCCACCGTTGACCAGTGAGCGACGGCAACAATTGGTTAAACTGGTAAAAAAATATGCTGAGGAATGCAAGGTGGCCATTCGGAATGTGCGCAAGCATGTTAACGATAAAATGAAAAAATCAGAAAAAAACCATGAAGTGTCTGAGGACGAAAGCCACAAAGGGATTGATGATATCCAGAAAACAACTGATAAGTTTGTCGCCGAAGTCGATAAAATTTCCCATGCTAAAGAAAAAGATGTGATGGATGTGTGAAGCAATTTTTTGTAATATCTTGGTAGTATGTTTGTCAAAGAGCCTATCTTCTTCTCACCGGCGGGTTTAGCCGATTAATCAGGAGCCGCCTTCTTGCTCAATACAGCGTTACAGGAAAAAATAGACCCCAGTCGTCTGCCCCGGCATGTCGCCATTATTATGGATGGCAATGGACGCTGGGCGCAAAATCATTCTCTCCCTCGGGTTGAGGGCCATTGGGCAGGGGTTAAGGTAGTGGACCGCATTGTCACTCTGAGCCGAAAACTCAAACTGGAAGCCCTAACCCTTTATTCGTTTTCAGATGAGAACTGGAACCGACCTTCTGCAGAAATCAACACGCTCATGAAAATTCTGAGCTTTTATTTGAAAAAGGAACTGAAGCGAATGAAAGAAGAGAATATACGCTTCAATACCATTGGGCATATTGAGGACTTGCCCGAGGCAATTCGAAAACTGACCCATGATTCCATGGAAGATACCCGCGGCAACACTGGCATGGTTCTTACCCTGGCTCTGAGTTACGGAGGCAGGCAGGAAATCATAGATGCGGTAAAAAAAATTGCCGAACAGGTGCGTTCGGGGCAGCTCAGACCAGAAGAAATTGACTTGCCACTGTTTGAATCGTTCCTTTCCACCTACCCGCTTCCCGATCCGGACCTGATTATCCGTACCAGCGGAGAAAGAAGGATCAGCAATTTTCTTTTGTACCAGAGCGCTTATACTGAATTATTTTACAGCAATGTGTTGTGGCCGGACTTTTCGGATGAGGATTTCCTGAACGCCATCATCGACTTCCAGGGCAGAGAGCGGCGCTTTGGAATGACGCAAGAGCAAATTGTAAAAGCCTGACCTCAAACCTAGACCGTTCCTATTTTGAAACCCATACCCATTGTCCTAAACATTCCGCTTCATCCAAACCTGACAGGAGCAGGCTCTTGAAACGCGTTAGCAGTGGAGCCATTGCCATTCCGCTTGTATTGGGAGTTGTGTTGTATGGTTCTCCCCTTTTGTTCTTTTTTCTTGTTGCGGTGATTGTTTTGATTGCAAGTCACGAATACTTTTCCATGATTTCAAAAATGGGTGTGGAGGGTTTTCCCATCGAGGGGGGGCTATTGAGTTTCCTGCTCCTATGGGGTTTTTACCTGGGGACAAAATTTCTACTTATTTTTGCAGTCCTGCTGCCTTTAGTTTTGTTTACCACCTGGTTCTTCAGGGAAAAAAATGTGGAAGTGGCTTTGGACCATATTGCTTATACGCTGATGGGAATCTTTTACATCGCGGGATTGGGCGGGTACTTTCTGTTGATACATAGTCTGGAAGGGGGAAGCCAAATGATCGTGTTCCTCCTGCTACTGATTTGGGCCGGTGACGCGGCGGCTTATTATGGAGGCCGGAACCTGGGAAAACATAAGCTGCTGCCTGTGATCAGCCCCAATAAAACGGTGGAAGGGGCTATCGCCAATGTACTGGGAACTCTTCTAGCTGCAGGTGTCTCCAAATTATGGTTTTTTGGGGAAATTTCGCTAATGCATTGTTTGATTGTGGCCTTTATATGCGGTATCATCGGACAGTTTGGAGATTTTTTGGAATCTCTGATAAAAAGAAATTGTCGGGTGAAAGATTCCGGCTCATTGATTCCAGGTCACGGTGGTGTTCTGGATCGTATTGATAGCCTGTTGTTTGCTGGCCCGGCATTCTATTGTTATCACCAATGGTTCTTGGGGACATAATTAAGAGGCTCTCTAGAGAGGCTCTCTTAAACCTCCTCTTCGTTGTCAGGGCATCCGCATGAAAAAAATATCCCTTTTGGGCTCAACGGGTTCTATCGGTGTCAACACTCTGGATGTTATAGAGCGTTATCCGGAAAGTTTTCAGGTTTGCGCCCTGTCTGCCGGAAGCAATGTAGACTTGTTTGCCCGCCAGATTCGAAAATTCAAACCCGCGCTGGCGGCCCTGTTTGACTCGACGAAAATAGATGCGTTGAAAGAGCTTGTTGGCGATTTGGATGTGGAAATCGTTTCTGGTCAGGAAGGCACGGTTTCTGCCGCTTCTTTTTCTGAAGCCGACCTGGTTGTTTCCGGAGTGGTTGGAAGTGCCGGATTGCTCCCTGCCCTTTCGGCCCTCAAAGCTGGTAAAAACCTTGCACTCGCCAATAAGGAAACGCTTGTCATAGCAGGGGAACTGGTTCTTAAAGAAGCGGAACGTACTCATACCCGCATCATCCCTATTGACAGCGAACACAGCGCAATTTTCCAGGTATTAAACGGGGAAAAACCTGAGCGTATCAAGAAAATTATCCTGACTGCGTCCGGCGGACCTTTCAGAACTTTTACCCTCAAGCAGATGGAGAACGTGACGGTAAAAGAAGCACTCAATCACCCCAACTGGAGCATGGGAGCTAAAATCACCATCGACTCTTCCACCATGATGAACAAGGGCCTTGAGTATATAGAGGCTAAATGGTTGTTCGGGGTGGATACGAAGGTCGAGATCATCGTTCACGCGCAGAGTATCATTCATTCGATGATCGAGTTTGTCGACACTTCCATCATCGCGCAGTTGGGGATTCCGGATATGCGGGTTCCCATTGCTTACGCGCTGACTTATCCGGACCGGTTTGAAAGTGAACTGCCTTCTTTAGACCTGGCCTCTATGGGAAATCTGACTTTTGAGGCCCCGGACTTTGAAAGATTTCCCTGCCTGAAATTGGCCATGGATGCTATGGAAATGGGCCAGACTATGCCGGCGGTACTCAATGCCGCTAATGAAATTGCGGTGCAGGCGTTCCTCGATGAACTGATCCCCTATAAAGATATCGCAGAGATCATTCGCATGGTTATGCAAAATCACAGCCCGGTTTCCCTGCATGAATTGCAAAATGTTCTGGATGCCGACCACTGGGCCCGTGAAGAAGCCACTAAACTCATTACCGTCACCCACCACTAGCCCGGGCCAAGCGGCCGGCGGCGATTAGCAATGACTTAAACTGGTAAACATAAAGTTCTCTCGGCCTAAGGAGCTTTTCTCCCTCTTTTTAAAGAGGGGCTGGGGTGATTTACATTATGGGGTTGTTTAATATTTTTCTCTCGCAATGAATTTACCTGATATTCGTATTGGCAATGGTTACGATGTGCACCGTCTGGTTGAGGGCAGAAAACTCATCCTGGGTGGAGTCGATGTTCCGCATTCGATGGGACTGGACGGGCACTCTGATGCCGATGTTCTGGTGCATGCTTTATGCGATGCCCTGCTTGGCGCATTGGGCGCTGGAGATATCGGTAAGTATTTCCCGGACACCGATCCGAAGTGGAAGGGCGTCTCCAGCCTGCACCTGCTCAAAGAAGTCGTGCGCATGTGCAAAGGTTTTAAACTTGCTAATGCCGACTCGGTGATCGTTGCACAACAACCCAAGCTGGCCCCCTATATTTCGCAAATGAAAAAGAATATTGCTTTGGCGATGGATGTCGAACCAGACCGGATTAATATCAAGGCCACCACAACAGAAAAGCTCGGTTTTGCCGGGCGGGAAGAAGGCATCTCTGCGTATGCGGTGGCCTTATTGGTAAAAAATGACAGACCCTGATCAACGCATCGTAATCACAGGGATAGGCTTGACTTCCCCCAATGGCAACAACCTGCAGGAGTTTCGTCAAAACCTGTTAAACGGGGTTTCGGGAGTGCAACACTTCGAGACCCGGTATATGGGAAAGGTCCTCGCGGGGGTCTGTGATTTTGATGAACTGAAATACCAGAAAAAAAAGGAACGCCGCCGTGGCACCCGGGCCGGGTCCGTTGCCATCTACTGCTCGCGCGAAGCTTTTGCCAATGCCGAAATTGACTTGGAAGCGATTGACCGCTCCAGGGTAGGCGTCTATCTGGGGGTGACCGAGCATGGCAATGTCGAGACCGAGAACGAGGTCTACAACATCAGCCAGTATGATTATGATGTTAAGTTCTGGTCGCACCATCATAATCCTCGTACGGTTTCCAACAACCCTGCGGGAGAAGTGACCTTGAACATGAAAATCACCGGGCCGCATTACACCATCGGCGCGGCCTGCGCGGCAGGAAATCTGGGAGTTATCCAAGGTCTGCAGATGTTGCGGCTGGGTGAGGTCGATCTCGCTTTGGCGGGAGGGGTGTCCGAGAGTATTCATACCTTCGGTATATTTGCCAGCTTTAAAAGCGAAGGCGCCCTGGCCACGCATGAAGACCCCGCTAAAGCCAGCCGGCCCTTTGATAAAAACCGTAACGGAATTGTTTGCTCAGAAGGAGGGTGCGTCTATACCCTGGAACGGCTTACTGACGCTAAAAAGCGCGGGGCGAAAATTTACGGAGAGATCGTGGGGTATTCCATGAACTCTGATGCGATTGATTTTATTCTGCCCGACCCGGGCAGGCAGGCCCAGTGCATACGTCTGGCGCTGGAGAGGGCCGGACTCGAGCCGGGCGACATCGATATCCTCAACGCGCACGCAACGGCAACGCAAATGGGAGACATCCAGGAAGCCAAGGCCCTGCGCGAAGTGTTCGGCGATAACTGCAAAGTGCGGATCAATAATACAAAAAGTTTCATCGGTCATACCATGGGTGCGGCAGGCACGCTGGAACTTTCCGGCAACCTGCCAGCATTCGATGACCTCATAGTCCACCCCACTATCAACCTGGACGATCTCGATCCGGAATGCGCCTTGAATAACCTCGTGGCTAACAAACCGGAAAAAATTCCCTCCGTAGATTACATCATGAACAATTCCTTCGGCATGTTCGGCATTAACTCTGTCCTGATAGTCCGCAGTCCCTCTGCTGGGAACTTGCAATAGCTTTTTACTGCGCCCAATTGGTCTTTAAGCTTTATGGACCATGGCAATTTGCCAGCGGAGGCTCTCCGCCCACTCCTGTGGGGGAAATCAGCAAGCACTTCTCAAGCCGACGGGGCCTCCTGATCGCCAGAGAAAGTTTTTGCCCGCTGGCCCCACGCCTAGTGGAAAATTAGGGTTGAAATCTGCCCTATCTTCTACTAAAATCAGGGTTAAAGTGGATTTCGGAGACAAGTATGACGATTGAAGATATACGACAGGTTATTCTTAATATCCTTGCCGATATTGCCCCGGATGAGGATATCAGTTCCATTGACGACAACACAAAACTGAGGGACCAGATTGATCTGGATTCCATGGATTTTCTCGATATCGTCATGGAGCTTCGCAAGCGGTTTAACATCGAAGTGCCGGAAAAGGATTACGAGCATCTGGCAACGCTGGCCGGTTGTGTTTCTTATCTCACCCCATTATTAAAAGACCGACAGTTGGCCAGTTAGGTTTTATACCCCCTCCCTTTTTTGACCCCAAAACAGATTCAGTTAAGTCGATATACCTTTTGCTCGCAAGGTAGAGTTATTGCTTACTGGGTCCAGCGAGTTATATCTTCTTCATTAAATTTCATGCCCCGCATGGGGTATCACGCTGGCGCAGTGGTGGTATAATTTGGCTATGCGTTACGACACTATTATTATCGGCGCGGGTTTATCGGGTTTGGCCGCGGGCATTCGGTTGGCCATGTTCGATAAAAAGGTCTGCATTGTTGAAAAACATAGCGTGATTGGCGGTTTGAATTCCTTTTATGTAAGGAAAAACCGCGTATTTGATGTCGGACTCCACGCCATGACCAATTTCACTCCTAAAGGAGTCCGGTCATCGCCGCTCGGCAAGCTACTGAAACAATTGCGTTTCAGCCATGACGATTTTCGCCTGTGCCAGCAGGATATGTCGGAAATACATTTTCCTGAGAATTCCCTGCGTTTTACCAACGATTTTGAGTTTATGCGGCAGGAGGTGGCCGAACAGTTTCCCGATCAGATTGACGGATTCAACAAGTTGGTGGAAAAGATCCTTTCTTTCGATGAGTTGAACCTTGACGATGCTGACCGTCTTTTGTCTCGGCCGGTTTTGGAGTCTTATATCAGCGATCCGGTGTTGATCGACATGCTGTTTTGCCCCTTGATGTATTATGGCAATGCGCGTGAGGGGGACATGGATTTTTATCAATTTGTCATCATGTTCAAGAGCATTTTTGTAGAAGGATTTTCCAAGCCCCAAGGTGGAATGCCTTACATCCTCAATCTCCTGGCTGATAAGTTCAAGCATCTTGGCGGTGAATTGAAGATGGGAAACGGGGTTAAAACCATCAATGCAAAGCAGGGAACGGTCGATTCGGTGACGCTTGCAAATGAGGAAGAATTAGCAACTGCAGCGGTACTTTCTTCCATGGGCTATGTGGAAACGCTTAACTGTTGCCAGCCTAAGCTTGCCGAGGCAGGTGTATGCGAGACGGGCCAGGTTTCGTTTATGGAATCCCTTTTTGTGGTGGACCGGGAGCCACGTGACCTGGGTTATGATAAGAGCATTGTCTTTTTTTCCATCCATCCACGCTTCGATTATAAAGTACCGGGCGATTTGATCGATATTTCCAGCGGTGTGTTGTGTTGCAGCAATAATTTTCAATACCCACAACCGCTTGAGGAAGGGCTGATTCGCCTGACCAATCTTGCCCATTTCGGAAAATGGGACAGCCTGCCGAGAAAGGACTATATCGCCGCCAAGAAGGAATGCCGGACCCAGGCTTTGGAGGCTTTATTTACATTTTTTCCCGATTTTCGCGATAATGTGGTATTTTTAGACTCGTTTACGCCTAAGACCATTAAAAAATATACAGGCCACATTAATGGGGCTGTTTATGGGTCTCCGCAGAAAATTAAAAATGGAAAAACCCCTGTTAAAAACCTGTATATTTGCGGGACAGATCAGGGGTTTTTAGGTATTATTGGGGCCACATTAAGCGGAATATCCATGGCCAACCTGCATATTTTACAATGACAGGCCCATCAAAAAATTCATCGTTTGAGAATCAATGAGTAAACCATCGAAAGACTGGTTAAAGGGTGTTTTGTCTGCCTACGATACGGTTGTGATTGGCAGCGGTCTGGCGGGAATGACGTCTGCCAATCTTCTGGCTAAAATGGGGCACAAGGTTTTGCTGGCAGAGCATCATTACAATATGGGGGGCCTGGCCACCTGGTTCAAACGCAAGGGCGGGCATATCATGGATATCTCCCTGCACGGGTTCCCCTGCGGGATGATCAAAACCTTGCGAAAATACTGGAGCCAGGACATTTCCAAACGGGTCATCCAGCTTAAAAATGTTCGTTTCGACAATCCACAGTTTTCCCTCAATACCACTTTCGACAAAATAGACTTCACACATATCTTACGCGAGCGTTTCGGCATCCTTAAAGAAGTGATCGATGAGTTTTTTATGACCGCCCGAAGCATGAATTTTTATGACGAAGTGGTCATGACTACCCGCGACCTTTTTGAGAAATTTTTTCCGGGCCGCACCGATGTCTGGCGGTTTCTCATGGAACCGATCACCTATGCCAATGGTTCCACCTTGGATGATCCGGCACTGACTTACGGTATTGTTTTTTCCAACTTCATGGACAAGGGAGTTTTTACCTATCAGGGTGGTACCGATCACCTGATTAAGGAAATGAAGAAGGAGCTTTTGCGAAACGGTGTGGACATTCGCACTCACTGTTTGGTCGAAAAAATTTATGTGGAAGATAAAACGGTGCAGGGGGTTCGCATCAACGGGCAGGATATTGTGTGCAAGTCCGTCCTTTCCAATTCGAATTTATTGACTACCATCGAACAACTGACAGGCGAGGAACATTTTTCTCCCGAATTTATCAAAGAGGTCAAAAAAGTTCGGCTCAATAATTCCAGTTGCCAGGTTTATATGGGAATCAAAAAAGGGGAAACCGTGCCGCATGTAGGCGACCTGCTGTTCTCGTCCGTGGCGGACGAATACTGCACGGATAAAATATTGAGCAAAGACGTTACCAGCCGCACCTTTTCGTTTTATTACCCGGAGATCCGCCCGGGAACCAATCGTTATTCCATCGTTTCTTCGACCAACGCCCGGTATCAGGACTGGGCTAACCTGAGCGAATCTCAATATAAGAAAGACAAGCATGACTTGGAGCAAAGCACTCTCGATGCGCTGGAAAAATATGTTCCTGGCATTCGCAAAAAAGTGGATCATGTGGAAGCGTCAACACCAAAAACTTTCAAGCGCTATACCCTGCACCCTTCGGGTACTTCGTTTGGAACCAAGTTTGAGGGACTTAAAATAAGCCGAGACCTTCCTAATCAGATTAATGGGTTGTTCCATGCTGGGTCGGTGGGAATTATTATGTCGGGCTGGCTGGGAGCGGCGAACTATGGAGTCATTGTCGCCAACGAAACGGATAAATTCCTCCGGCAGTTGAGCCCGAGCCTGGTGACCGCATCAGCCTGAAGTCAAATGGCCTCTTTTCGCTTTCCTGAAACTCAATAACTATGAAATTCGATTTTACCGGGCAAACGGCTCTGGTCACAGGTGGTACGCGTGGCATAGGCCGGGCCATCTCAGAGGCGTTCCTCAAAGCCGGAGCAAAAGTCATCGCTACTTATCTGGGTAATGATGGGGAAGCGGAGAACTTTAAACACGCCAATGCCGACCACGCAGACTTTCTCGACATTCATAAGTTCGATGTTTCCGATTATGTAGCGGTTGAAAAGTTTTATAAAGAAATCGAAACGAAATACGAAAACTTCCAGATCCTTGTTGTCAGTTCAGGCATTCGTTCCGATTCCATTGTTGGCATGATGAAGGCAGAGGACTGGAACCGGGTCATCAACACCAACCTGACAGGAACTTTCAATTTGTGCAAGCTGGCAGTACAGTCCATGATGCGCCAGAGATATGGAAGGATCATCACTTTAACCTCTCCCATTGGCAAGTTCGGGTTTGCGGGCCAAGCCAATTACGCCGCGTCAAAAGCGGGTCAGGTGGCATTCACACGATCCCTCTCCAAGGAAGTAGCGAGCCGTAAGATAACCGTTAATTGTGTTTCGCCAGGTTTCATCGATACCGATTTCATTGGCGATCTGCCGGAAGAACAGAAAAAATTCTATAAAGACCAGATTCCCCTGAAACGCTTTGGAACCCCGGAGGATGTAACCTGCCCGGTGCTGTTTCTTGCGTCAAAAGAATCTTCTTACATCACAGGTTCGGTGTTAGAGGTAACCGGGGGACTATAGGATGTCACAGGACTTTCTTCAATACATTCCCCATCGTCCGCCTTTTCTGTTTATCGACCGGGTGCTTGAAGAAAGCGACGATACTATCAAGGCGGAAAAAAAGATCGATCCGAAAGAACCGTTTTTTGAGGGGCATTTTCCTGGAAGACCGATCATGCCGGGAGTGTTGATCTTTGAATCCATTTTTCAGGCCGGCGCAATCATGATGGGGAAACGTATGGCCAACGAAGGCAAGATCCCGGTTCTCACCCGTGTCAATAACATTAAACTCAAGCATGCTGTTCATCCGGGAGATACGATGCAGATTGAGGTGAAGCTCAAAGATTTGGTCAGTACCGCCGCATACATGACGGGCAAGGCCACCGTCAACGGTAAAACTGCAGTCACCCTGGAGTTCTCCGCCATGCTGGTTGAGGAGACAAAATAGCGGAGAATGAGCACGTTATACTTTTCATTAGCCTTTGTGCCTCGAAGGAGATCTTTGCATGATCTGGTATTTTCATTACATACGCTCTTCAGCATAACAAATCAAATCTCACAAGATCGTCATCGCGAGCCGCAAAGCGGCGTGGCGATCCAGAGTTTTTCTGGATTGCTTCACTTTGTTCGCAATGACGATTTATGCAAAGGTCTCCTCTCGAAGGGGTAACGGCTTTATAAGGTGAACAAAAAATGAGTTTTCTCGATCTTGAAAACAAAAGCTTCTTAGTGACCGGAGTAGCAAACAGGAAAAGTGTTGCCTGGCATATTGCGAAAGTGCTGGAAGAAGAGGGTGCGAAGGTTATATATAGTGTCCGCTCCGAAGATCGTAAAAAGTCACTGGAAAAGCTTCTAGCAGGTAGGCCGGTCTTCGTCTGTGATGTGGAGAAACAGGAAGATATTGAACGTTTAAAGATCCAGGTGGCGCAACACAGTAAGGTCCTGCACGGACTCGTCCACTCCATAGCTTTTGCAAATTATTCTCAGGGCTTGAAACCCTTTCATGAAACGCCGAAAAAGGATTTTCTTCAGTCCGTCGATATCAGTTGTTATTCCCTGATCAGTCTCGCCAACGTTTTTAAGGACTTCTTCGATCAACAGGCCTCTGTTGTTACAGTATCGATCTCCACTACACGGATGGCGGCGGAAAATTACGGATACATGGCTCCGGCGAAGGCAGCGCTCGATTCCACTCTCTGTTTCCTGGCAAAATCGTTCAGCGCATTTTCACAAGTCCGGTTCAACTCCATCAATCCAGGCCTGCTCAAGACATCGGCCTCGGCGGGCATACCCGGCTATATCGATTCCTACCTGCATGCCGAAAAGGCAACATTGAGGAAAAAAGGTCTGACCACTCAGGAGGCGGCCAATGCAGCGGTATTTTTGTTGAGCAAACGCGCAAGTGGCATCAATGCCCAGGGTTTGGTTCTTGATGCCGGAATGTCCATCAACTATTTTGATCAGGAATTGACCACTAGGCGTGGGGCCAACGAACAATAGCTTTGTTTGGCTGGCAACGATGCTCTCGGTTTGAAGAGTTCTTGTACCCTTCCAAGGGCATGAAGGCAAATGAAAAGGACATCACGCTGGCGGCGGTTCGCCGGTTAGAATTGTTTGAGGAAGCGCAGGTCGTTTTCGAAGAACA